>NZ_JAPWBZ010000004.1:0-181692 GCF_041433685.1 Gemella sp. 27098_8_92 | reverse complement strand
GTATTAGCTATCGTTTCCAATAGTTGTCCCAGTCTATGAGGCAGGTTCTTTACGTGTTACTCACCCGTTCGCCGCTAAGTTTTTCTAGTGCAAGCACCAGAAAAACTTCGCTCGACTTGCATGTATTAGGCACGCCGCCAGCGTTCGTCCTGAGCCAGGATCAAACTCTCCAAATAAATTTGTTAGCTTGATTAGCTCTTTAAAAAGTTTTATAGTTTCTTTTCAAAACTGTCCTTTTTGGAATTAACGTTGACTTAATTCGTTTAGTTTTCAATGTTCAAAATAATGGAGCGGGTGATGAGAATCGAACTCACAACATCAGTTTGGAAGACTGAGGTTTTACCACTAAACTACACCCGCATTTATTAAAAATTTCTAGTGTCAATTTGACACTTTAATATTTTATCATTTATCTTTTTCTTTGTCAAGTTTTTTTTACAAAAAACTTTTAACATCTTTTTATCAAAAGACTCCTTTATTTTAGCATTTGTTTTAGTTTTTGTCAATACTATTTAGTAGTTTTCCTGAAAAAACTTAACATTAGAAATTTTAAAATATATCATTGTTCGCCTTTTTCTTTGAAAAGACTTTTTCTATTCTAGCACCACTTTGTTAATATGTCAATACTAAAAAAGAAAAAAATTCAAAAATGACGAATTATTCTTTTTTGAATTTTTTTCTTCTATAAAATTGTTATAAAATTAATTTTTATTTTGTTGTTTGACGATGAATTACTCTATATGGAAGATTCATCTCATTTTTTTGAATTTGCAGTTCTTCCAATTCTTCTTCATCTATTTCTTCACCTTTTCGTTTTGCTTTTTCTATATCTATAATTTTTGTTAATATACGCATAGAAACCGCACCTATGTCAAATATTGGTTGGAATATAGATGAAATTTTTGGTCTTGTCATATCTAACAGTTTTGTATTTTCTAAAGAAATTATTTCTATTTCTCCCGGTATATTCATACCTGTATCAAGTGCTTGGTGCATTATCGCAAGAGCAACTTCATCAAACATAGTAATTACTACATCTGCTTCTGCATTAGTGATTGTTCTAAAAATTCTATTACTTTCCTTATACGTTCTATATCCATCTATTATTTGTTGAGGTTTAAATTCGATTTTTTCACTAGCTAACGCATCTTTATAACCTTTTATAATTCGTTGAGTTTTTTGACTTTCATATCTATCTATTACTAATGAAATATTTTTAGAACCTTTCTCTAAAAATTCTTTTGTAACGTCATACGCAGCTTTTTCATAATCAATATTTACTGCGTAAAATTCTGAATCATTTCCTAGATTTCCTGCTAATACTACTGGAATTTTAATATCTTTTAAGTAATTTTTAGAGCTTTCTGATAACGAATGACCTAAATAAATTATACCATCTACTTGTTTACTCACAAATGATGCGAAAATATTTTTTTCTATCTCTTTATCATCACAAGAATTCGCTAAAATTATATTATATTTATACATATTAGCAACTGATTCTATACCACTTACCACTTCTGCAGAAAAAAGATCAGCTATATCTGGTAATACTATTCCTATTGTTGTTGTTTTTTTACTTGCAAGGCCACGAGCTACCGCATTTGGAGTATATCTCAGTTTTTTTATAACCTCTTGTACACGTAATCTTGTATCTTCCTTTACGTTTGGATTATTATTTACAACACGTGAGACTGTTGCCATAGAAACTTTAGCTTCTTTTGCTACATCATATATTGTTATTGTCATAGTTTCGCTCCTTTACTTATTATTTTTTTATATTAATATCTTTATTTTGTTTTTTTTATCTTTTTTTAAAACCTTTTCATCCGCTTATATTGTATCAAACTTTTTTTAATAAGTCTAGTATTTGAAAACAATATTTAAATCTATTTTTCTTTTCAAAAATTTATATTTTTTCCTTTTATATATTTTTTTATTAATAAAATAAAAAAAGAAGAATTAAATCTTCTCCTATAAAAATAATTTATAATTGAAATCTAACTCTTCTTTTTTCTTATTTAGTTTTCTATTAAGCTTCTAATGATTTATATGCTTTTTCTAAAGTTTCTTTTAATACTTTAGCTGAATGTTGCATTTTAGCTGTTTCTTCGTCTGTTAAGTCTAATTCAACAACTTCACGAACACCTTCACGTCCTACAATAGCAGGAGTACCAATGTATAATCCATCAATTCCATAGTGTCCATCACAGTATCCACTTACAGCAAGTTCTACATTTTCGTCACGTAAAATAGCTTTAACGATTGTGAATAATGCAAGACCGATTGCATAATAAGTAGCACGTTTGCGGTTGATAACTTCATATGCAGCACGCATAACTTTTTCTTCAACATCTGCAAAATCTTCTTTAGTGTATTTAGAAGATTCTAAGAATTTGTCAAATTGTTTACCATAAACATTTACATTACTCCATGCAGCAAGTTGTGTATCTCCGTGTTCACCAATAATATATCCACGAACACTACTTGGAGCTAATCCTAATTTATCTCCTAAGATATAACGGAATCTTGAAGAGTCAAGAGTTGTACCTGATCCAACGATTTTATTTCTTGGGAATCCAGTGAATTTTTGTAATGCATTAGTTAATACGTCTACTGGGTTAGATGCAATTACGATAACTCCATCAAATCCTGAAGCAACGATTTGTTCAGACATATCTTTTACAACTTTAATATTTTTATCAACTAAATCTAATCTAGTTTCACCTGGTTTTTGTGGAAGTCCACCAGCAATTACGATTACGTCTGCATCAGCACATTGCTCATATCCACCAGAAGTTACTTTAATAGGTGGTACTAAAGCTCCACCGTGGTTTAAGTCCATTGCTTCTCCTTCAGCTTTTTCAGGGAAGAAGTCGATTAATCCTAACTCTTCACATACACCGCTTGAATATAGTTGATAAGCAAAGCTCATCCCTACCATTCCTGCACCTATTAAAACTACTTTTCTGTTTTTCGCTTTCATAAGAAAACCTCCATTTAATGTATTATTTAATCTTAGATATTTTAAGTAATTATTTTTACTATTTTATTTTATATGAATTAAAAATATTTCTAACCCTTAATTTAAATATTTTTTAACTCATCTCCCTTTGAATTATAACATAACTTTTTGAAAAAAGAAAGTGTTTTTATTACGTTAATTTCAATATTAAGAGTTTTTATTTCTAAGAAAAATATATATATTTTTTGAAAGTTATCTCTTAATATTTCTAAAAAAATAAAACGTTTTATTTTTAATTTTTTGTTATATACCCTTGTTTAATAGTATAAGAGTATTTTTGTTTTTATTTTTTTTGTTAAGTTTAACTTTTAATTTTTTCCTAATTTTTATTTTATTTTTTTTTAGTAAAAAGTTATAAGAAATAAAAAAAGATTTCATAAAATGAAATCTTTTTTCATAATTTTTATTTTATTTCTATTATATTTCCTTTAGAGCTACTATGTAATAATGTTATAAATAATAAACTGGCTGTTGCTATTAAAATATATATTGCCACATCCCAATTTAATATATCTCTTATATAACCTAATAATGGAGGGAATATAGCAGCTAACCAATAACCACCAGCTTGAGCCAGACCAGATACATCCGCTGCTTCTTCTTCATTTTTTGATTTAGCAGAAAATAGGTACATTACATAAGAAAATGAACCTCCTCCAGCTAATGCAAAAAGTACAATATAAATTATCATTAATGAAAAGTTTCCATGAATATGAATCATTCCTATTAAAGAAACTATATAACCCATTGTTATGAAAATAGGGATTATAAGTTTGTTTTTAATTTTTTCAGCTAAAACCGGTACTAAAAAAGTTGAAGGGAATTGAGCAAATTGACTTATTGATAATAATAAACCTGCTTCACTAGGGGTAAAACCTTTACTTATCATTATCTCTGCAAACCAAGAAACACTACAGTAAAACAGAGCTGATTGTAATCCCATACTTAGCATTACAGACCACATTTTTAAACTCTTTAAGTAACCTTTACCACCTATTTTTTTATTATCTATTTTTTCTACTTTATTATTTTTTATTATAACCGAATAAATAATTATATTTATTAAAGAAATTATTAGCCAAATATTAACTGCTAACCCTGTCGAAAATTTTTCACCCCCTATATTAGTATTTAATATTGGATAACTTATTCCGGCCGCTATAGAAGCACTTATATTCATAACTACCGCATAAAAACCTGTCATAATACCTAAATTTTCTGGGAAATACTTTTTAGTTAAACCTGGCAATAAAACATTACCTACCGTTATTCCAACACCAATTATAAATGTTGTTACAAAAAATATAGAAGTATTTATATAAAATCTTAATAATAATCCTATACTAGCTACTATTGTTGCAAGAAAAATAGTTTTTTCTAATCCTATTTTATTAGAAATTTTCGTAACAAGAGGACTAAAAATAGCAAAAGCTATAAGAGGAATAGTTGTTATTAATCCTGCTACGGTATTATTTATCTCTAATAATTTTTTTAGCGAACCTATTATCGCTCCAACTGAAGTGATTGGTGTTCTTAGTACCATCCCTAAAAAAATAATACCTAATAATATAATCACTTTATTTGTTCGTTTTGTCATTATTATTCCTTTCTTTTATTCTGAGTTTTTTACAGAAAAAAGAAATGTAGTCTGATAAAAATATTTTTTCAGTCTACATGTCTTTTTTGTTAAAATTAATAAGTTCTTACAGGTAAAATTAATTCTATAATATCACGGTGATAATCTGCAGGTTGAACTATAAATGCAGTAAGTTCTCCAGAAAATTTCACAATAATTTCTTCGGAAGCTATAGCATATATAGCTTCTTTTAAATATCTACCTGATACAGAAATTTCAAATACATCATCTTCTAAAGTAGACTCTACTTTTATTTCTTCTACAGCACTTCCTAAATCTTTAGATTGAGATGAAATTTCTAAAACATTATCTTTTACTATTAATTTTATAATATCATCTTTATCCTCACGACTCATTAAAGAAACCCTATCTACTGCATCGAATAACTCTCTTCCATTTGAAACAAATGTACATTCAAAAACAGTAGGTATAAGCTTATTAGTATTAGGATAATTCCCACTAATTAGTAAAACAGTATATACTACATTTTGATAGTAAAGAACTATTCTATTGTTTTCATAAAAAATTTCTACTTGATCTTTACCTTCTTCTATCATACGTTGGAAGTATGTCAGAGCTTTTCTCGGTATAATCAAATTAAATTCTTTATCATCAGCTACTTCTTCAAGAGTTATTTGTCTTCTACTTAAACGATAAGAGTCAGTAGCCGTAGCTGTTAAAACTTTATTATTTAAAGTGAAATTAACCCCTTCTAATATAGGTCTTTGGTCATTTGGAGCTGTACAAAATACAGTTTCTTTTATAATATCGTTAAATACTTTTCCATCTAAAGTTAAACTATGTTCTTTAGATATAACTGGAAATTCTGGATATTCATTTGCATCATATCCTTTTACATTAAATTCACTTTTTCCAGATTTAACTAAAATATTGTTATCTATAGTTTCTATTTCAATAAGATTAGTAGGAGCTTTTCTAATAATTTCTATAAAATTACGAGATGGTAAAACTACTTGACCTTCTTCTTCTATAGTTATAATTTCTTTATCGTCATCATAAGCATCTATACTAAATTCGACAGAAACTAAAGAATCACTTGCTTTTAAGACAAGTACATTTTCATTTAATTCTAATTTTATCCCTTTTAATATTTCAAAAAGAGAATTAGGAGCTATAACTCTAGCTACATGATTTAAACCTGCTAAAAAATTAGATTTTTCTATTGTAAATTTCATTTTGTCTCCTTATATAATATATATATTTAATATAATAGTAATAATAAGTCTTGTTAAAACTGTTGATAACTTATAAAAATAAAATAAGTTTATAATTTTTCTTGTTAATAACTTGTTAATAACTAGAATAAAAACTTTTTATTTTATTAACATACTACTAAATCTTTCCGATACGCTCTTTTATTACCTCTATATCTTCAAAAAGTTCTGGTTCTTCATCTTTACTTAATTTCGCTATTTTGTTTACTGAGTAAATAATAGAAGTATGATCTTTATTAAAATAATCTCCTATAGCAGGAAAAGATAAAGTAGTTAACTCTCTGCATAAATAGATAGCTATATTTCTAACCTTAACAACCTCTTTTTTACGAGAAGAAGAAAGTAAATCATCAAGTTTTATACGATAAAAATCCGCACAAACGTTAAGGATATTTTCAGGTAAAATGTTTTTACGAGGAGAAATACGCGTATCCCTTAAGATTTCTTCAGCAATAGCTAAAGAAGGTTGTTGATTTTTTGAAGTAGCTGTAAATTTAATACGTTTTAAAACACCTTCTAATTCTCTAATATTAGAAGAAATATTATTAGAAATATAAGTAAGTGTTTCTTCACTTAATTGAATATCAAATTGTTCACATTTATATTTCAAAATAGCCATACGAGTTTCAAAGTCGGGTGGAGTAATATCCGCCGTTATACCTTGACTAAAACGTGTAACAAGTCTATCTTCTAACTCATTAAGTTGAGAAGGAGAACGATCACTTATTAGAACTATTTGTTTTTGATTCATCTGAAGTTCGTTAAAAGTATGGAAAAAAGCATTTTGTGTTTCTGTTTTTCCAGATAAAAATTGAATATCATCGATAAGAAGAGCATCAACATCGCGATACTTACGTCTGAAATCCTCATCTGCACCTACATTTTTATTTTTCATAGGTTTAATAGAAGCAAGAAATTCATTTAAAAACTTCTCAGAAGAAATACACTCAATCTTGAAATCAGGAAAATTATTTTCCATTTCATTACCGATAGCATGAAGAAGATGTGTTTTTCCTAATCCAACACCACCATAGATAAACAATGGATTATAAATTCCACCAGGCTCTACAGCAACATTCCATGCGATATTATGAGTAAAAGCATTACCTTCACCTACAACAAAATTTTCAAATGTATAATTTTTATTCAATGTAGGATTTTTCTTACTGTTCGTAATATTTTTATTAGGAATAGGTTGTTTATAATCATCAAAAGTAAAAGTTTGTTTTTGATAAAAATGCTGAGCCCCAGAAGGTTTATCCCCTTGTAGAAAATTTTGTTTAATAATATTTTCTGCAGGAATTTTATTGTCGAAAGAACTTGTAGAATCTTGAATAGGAACATGATTATCTAAAGAATCATAGTCTATATGTAAATCAAGACCAGTATTTATTTTTAAGATTTCTTTTAATTTAGCATCATAAGTACCTTGAATGTACTGAGAAACCAAAAGTTCTTTACTAGTAATAACAACGCGCTTTTTAACAAAATCTACATTATCAATAGATGCACGAGAAAACCAAGTTTCAAAAACCTGAGGAGTTACTTCATTTTTAATTTCACGAAGAATAATCTCCCATAAAAAATTGGAATTACTCAAAATAATCCCTCCTTAATAAAATGTCTAATAAATTATATCATAAAAAGAAGATAAAAAAAAGAAAAAGATAAAGTTATTCACAGATTGTGAAAAAACTATTAATAACTATGAAAAACTACTAGCTTTTATCTGTGGAAAAAGATAAAAAATAAAGAAAATAAAAATAAATGGGGAATAATTAACAAAGTTATTAACAAAAGTAAAAACAGTAAAAAAAGGGATTAGAAAGTTTTTCACACATAATTAACATCTGTGGAAAACTTTTGTTTGTTAAATTGTTAAAAACGTTATAAATTTGTTAAAAACTATATAAAAAATAAAATATTTTTAGAAGTATTCACCTGTTTTTCACAACATATAGAAGAAAAAATGTTAAAAACAGTTAATGCTTTTTTTATAAAAAAAGAATGAGAGTTAAAAATTTTTTATAATTTTTTTCTCAAATAAATAAGGTTTTTCCTTGATTAAAAGAAAAAGTTGTGATAAAATATACCAGTTATTACATCTATCTAAGAAGAAAACTCGAGGAGGACAAAATGAAACGTACGTATCAACCAAACAAAAGAAAACATTCAAAAGTACACGGATTTAGAGCTAGAATGAGCACTAAAAACGGAAGAAACGTATTAGCAAGACGTAGAGCAAAAGGAAGAAAAGTTCTTTCTGCTTAATAATTGCAACAAAGCATCACTTAGGTGGTGCTTTTTTATTTTGTAGTGATAATGGTATAATTATTTTTAAAGAGAGTAAAGGAAGATAAAGTTATAAAAGTGGAGGTAGAATAATATGGATATACTTACAATAGTTGCAGGTATAATAATAGGATTTATCGTTGCAAAAAATGTTATTTTTCACAAAAAGAATAATAGACAAAGAAATAGACAAATAATAACAATATCAGCAGTTTTAACGATAGTTTTTAACATAGTTTCATATATTATTTATAAAAAAATAGATATAATTACCATACTCCTTCCCTTGATAATAATAGCGTTTATCTTGCAATTGAAAGATTATAAAAAAATAAATAATAAAAATGATACGGAAGATATATATAAATAATAAAAATTTTATAGAATACACTGATAATTGTAAAAGAAAAAAAACTCTTAAACCTTAACAATAAAGATAGTTGTAAAAAATGAAAGAAACTGTTAAAATATTAGTGTTAAGAAAGGTTTTGAAATGAAAAAAGAATATAGAATAAAAAGAAGTCAAGATTTTGATAATATTATTAGAAAAAAGCAAAGTTTTGCCAACAGGCAGTTTGTAATTTATTTTCAAAAAAACAAACTAGAACACATGCGTTTAGGGATTTCTGTTAGTAAAAAATTAGGGAAAGCCCACGAACGTAATAAAATCAAAAGATATATAAGAGAAACATTTAAAACAAGAAAAAATCATATAAAAAATTATGATATAATAATTATAGCGCGTGCAGGAGTAAAAGAACTACCCTTTTTAGAAGTTGGTAGTAGCATAGATCACGTATTAAAAAAATCAAAATTATATAGAAAAAGAGAAGAGGGTTAAATAATGGAAAAAGAATATATTTACAAAGCAAGTAGTGTAGAAGAGGCTTTACAAAAAGGATTGAAAGATTTAGCATTATCAGAAGATAAAGTAAAAATAGATGTTATCGAGGGAGGAAGTGCTGGTATTTTTGGTCTATTCAAAAAAGAAGCAAAAGTAAAATTGACACCACTTGATAGTGAATTTATAAAAGATGAAAAACAAGAAGAAGTTAAAGAAGTCGAAGTAGAAGAACTTGTTGAAGAAAAACAAGAAGAAAAAGTAGTAGAAATTGAAACTGTTAAAGAAGAAGTAGTTGTAGAAAATGAAGAAGCAGTAGAAGAAAAAACACAAGAAGTAATTGAGAAAAAAGAAAAAAGAGAAGATTACATAGTAAAAAATAAAGATAGTATAGTAAGTTATTTACAAAATATCGTTATCGCTATGGGATATGCTGATGCTACTGTAGATTTTACAGAAGATGGAAACAGACACTTTACTTTAAATATAAAAACAGAAGAAAATACTAGTTTAATAATTGGAAAACGTGGAGTAACTCTTAATAGTTTACAATTTTTAGTAAATAATTATGCTAAAAAATTCAGTTCTCATTTCTTCAGAATAGAAGTAGATTGTGATGATTATAGAGAAAGTCGTAAAAAAATTTTAGAAGAATTAGCGTTAAACTTAGCTAAAAAATCTAAAAAAATAGGAAAACCAGTAGAATTAGAGCCTATGACAAGTGTTGAACGTAAAATTATTCACAACGCTCTAACAGGTATTCAAAATGTTGAAACAGAATCTCGTGGTGAAGAACCATATAGATATTTAGTTATTACAGCAAAATAGGAGAAAAGATGAAAAAATCTATACTTATTGTGGATGATAGTTCTTATTATAGAAGTCGCGGGGCAGAAATAGTAGAACGAGCAGGATATAACTATTATTTTGCAGAAGATGGAAAAAAAGCTCTTCAAATGTATAGTAAAATTAGACCGGACTATGTAACAATGGATATTTGTATGCCTATTATGGATGGTCTAGAGGCGACAAAAGCCATTTGTACGAAGTTTCCAAAGGCTAAAATATTAATTTGCAGTAGTGTAGGTCATGTTCCTGTCTATCGTCGACAAGCTTTTGTTAATGGTGCTTGTGGAATACTTCCAAAGAGTTATGATTTAGATGACTTAGAGCAAGCAATAGAAGAAGCAGATATGATAAAATAAAAAAGAGTATCGAGAGTAAATTCTTTCGATACTTTTTATATTACAACAAAGGAGAAAGGCTCATCCAAAGATGAGCCGTATATCATGAAAAAAATATATTAATAAGTGTTGTTATATTTATAATTATATAGTAATAACTTAAGATAAAGTTAAAGCTATAATTAAAGTTAAATTAAAATTATAAATATAAAATAACGTAATCAAAATATCTATAAAAAGGAGAAAAGCTTGCAAAGTAGCAAGCTTGAATCATGAAAAAAATATTATTAACTATCTATAATATATACTACCTACTTTATATGAAGTTAAAGAATTAGTTGAAATTTAGTTAAATCATCAAGAAAAACAAATTATATAACTTTTTAACTTTTGGTACTTTAAAGTTGATTTGAACTTAATAGTTAAACATATACTTTTCTCAAGAAAAATATAGAAAAGTAGTGTATAATAAAAAAGATATAGAATTTATAAAGAAAACACAGAAAAAGTTTAAAGAAAAATATAGAAAAAAGGAGAAAAATCATGAGTGAAACAATTTGTGCTATATCGACAGCTCTTGGAGAGGGTGCGATTGGGATTGTAAGGCTTAGTGGAGATGAAGCATTTAGTATTGCTGATAAAATAGTTCGTCTACCAAAAGGAAAAACAGTAGAAAGTTTACCAACACACACGATAAATTATGCAAATATAATAGATCCAAAAACAGAAGAAAAAATAGAAGAAATTATGCTTGTGAAAATGGTTGGACCACGAACATATACAACAGAAGATGTTGTTGAAATAAATTGTCACGGAGGAATAATAACTATTCAAAAAGTACTAGCTCTTTGTTTAGAATACGGTGCTCGCATGGCAGAACCAGGAGAATTTACAAAAAGAGCATTTTTAAACGGACGTATAGATTTAATACAAGCAGAGGCTGTTATAGATTTTATTAAGAGTAAAACAGATGAAGCGAGTCAAATTGCTAATAACCAGATGCAAGGACGCTTATCAACACTTATAAAACGTCTTAGAGCAGAAATTTTAGACATACTGGCAGTTGTAGAGGTAAATATCGATTACCCTGAGTATGATGATTTAGAGATAGAAACAACAAAGACTATTTTAGAAAAATCAACAAGTATAAAAAATAGTTTAGAAGCTTTATTAGAAACATCAAAACAAGGAAAAATAATAAAAGAAGGAATAAACACAGCTATTATCGGTCGTCCTAACGTAGGGAAAAGTTCTTTATTAAACAACTTACTTCAAGAAAACAAAGCTATAGTAACAGATATAGCAGGAACAACGCGTGATGTTTTAGAAGAACATGTAAATATAAAAGGTGTACCGATAAAACTAATAGATACTGCAGGTATTCGTGAAACAGAAGATGTAGTTGAAAAAATAGGTGTAGAAAGAAGTAAAGAAGCGTTAGAAAAAGCAGATTTAGTCTTATTCTTATTAAATAGTAGTGAAGAACTTACAGATGATGATAGAGAATTATTAAAATTAACAGAAGGAAAAACAACTATTATTATCCTAAATAAACTTGATTTAGAAACAAAAATAGATATAGAAGAAATAGAAAAACTAACATACAACCACCCTATTATAAAAACTTCAATGACGACGTACAAAGGAATAGATGAATTAGAAAAAAATATTAGAGATTTATTTTTCAAAGGAGCAGCTCGTCCAAAAGATGCGACATATTTATCAAATACACGTCAAATAAATCTAATTCAACAAGCATTGGTTAGTCTTAATGAAGCTATAAAAGCAGCGGAAATGGGACTTGAGGTGGATATGGTATTAATAGACTACACAAACGCATTTAATCTATTAGGAGAAGTTATCGGAGAAAACTCTGGTGATGAATTAATCAACGAGTTATTCAGTAGATTCTGTTTAGGAAAATAAAATGTTTCGCGTGAAACAAAAATCATTTCACAAAGAAAAAGGAGTATAAAGATGAAATGTATTAGTTTTAATGTTAACGGCTTAAGAGCTATTGTTAATAAAAATTTTGAAGAAGACTTCAAAAAATTAGATGCTGACTTCTTTTGTTTGCAAGAAACAAAAATGCAAGAAGGACAACTAGATTTGCAGTTTGATGGATATTATAGTTACTTTAATTATGCAGAGCGCAAGGGATATTCAGGAACGGCGATATATACAAAACACAAACCTTTAAATGTAAATTACGGTATGGGGATAGATGAGCATGATACAGAAGGTCGCATAATAACATTAGAGTACGATAAATTCTTCTTTATTACAGTCTACACACCGAACTCAGGAAGTGAATTAAAAAGATTAGATTATCGTATGACGTGGGAAGAAGATTTTAAAAACTATTTACTAGAATTAAACAAAACAAAAGGTGTTGTTGTTTGTGGAGATTTAAACGTAGCACACACAGAAATAGATTTAAAAAACCCAAAATCAAATACGAAAAATGCTGGATTCACACCAGAAGAACGAGAAAAATTCACAAAACTACTTGACGCAGGTTTTATCGACACATTCAGATATTTTAACCCAGAATTAACAGGTGCATATTCTTGGTGGAGTTATCGTTTCAACGCTCGTAAAAACAACGCAGGATGGAGAATAGACTACTTTTTAACAAGTCGAGATTTAGAAAAATATCTAGTGAGCGCAAAAATTCATAACGACATACTAGGAAGTGATCACTGTCCTGTAGAGGTTGTCTTGAATAAAGATTTATTATAAAATAAAAAGACTAGGGAGAATAATTTATTATTCTCCCCTTCTCTATTATTAATTAAAAAAAAGTATTTAAGCAGAAGGATAAGTTATGTTAAGAAAAGCAAAAAGTACAGAATTAGATGAGATAATGCTAATTATAGAAGATGGTCGAGAATTTCTACGACAACAAGGAATAAACCAATGGCAGCATGGATCTCCGAGTAAAGAAACGATAAAACAAGATATAAAAGAGCAAACATCCTACGTTTATGAAATAGATATAAACATAGTAGCGACAGCTATGCTAACTAACTGCGATAGAGATTATGAGAACTACCCCACTCTATGGTCTAAATGTGATAACTACTTGGTAATTCATCGTATGGCTACGTTAAAAAACATTCGTAATCAAGGAATTGGTCGTCAATTTTTATCAGCAATAATGGATTTTGCTAAAAAAGAAAATATAGATTACATAAGAATAGACACGCATAAAGATAATAAAATAATGAGAAAATTTTTGAGTAACTTTGGATTCGTTGAGTCAGGTGAAATAAAATTAACAATAAAAAATAATTTAGATGACAAAGAAAGAATAGCTTATGAAATTAAAGTATAACAAATTAAAAGTTTCATGTGAAACAAATAAAAAAGGAGAAAGAAGATGAAATTTTATTCATACGATTATTTACAAAGTAAATTACAACAAAATAATTTAATATCTTATATAATAATAGCTGTTCTAATAGTTATATTATGTATCACATTAATAAAATATTATAAAAATAGACAAGATACAAAATACAGAGAATTATCGATTATATTGGTCTTGAGTACTCTACTAGCGGTAGGTATAAGTATTAATGAGTACAAATCAAACGCAGTATCGTCTAATCAATATAAAAGTTCTATTCATTTTATAGAAAAAATATCTAACGATTTGAATATCGATAAAACACACATATATATAAATAGTGAAGCATCAATAGAAAACTCGTTTGTAAAAGTAGATAATACTTACTACAGAGTTATAAGTAGTGGAAAGAAAGATGAGTACCTATTAGAAAAAATAGAATTAGTAGATCCAGTAATAGAAAAAATGGAGGTAAATAAATAATGCAACTTTCATATATAGATATAGCAATAAAATTAGCTTTAGGATTATTATCATTAGTATTCGTAATAAATGTATCAGGAAAAGGTAACCTAGCTCCTGCATCAGCAAGTGATCAAGTTCAAAACTATGTACTAGGGGGAATAATAGGTGGTGTTATCTACAACCCAAGCATTTCAATTTTACAATTTATTAATATATTATTAATATGGGTTATATTAGTGTTAACTCAAAAATGGTTAAAAACCAATAACATGTTCTTGAAAAAAATGGTAGATGGAGAACCAACTACAGTAATAAAAAGAGGGAAAATAAACGTGGAGGCAACAAGAAAAAGTGGATTATCAGCGAATGACTTAGCGTTTAAACTCCGCAGCCAAGGTATATATAGTATAAAAAATGTAAAAAGAGCGGTAATAGAACAAAACGGTCAATTAATAGTGGTGTTAACTGGAGATGAAAATCCAAAATACCCTATAATTACAGATGGAAAAGTTCAAATCAATTCATTAGAATCTATGGATAAAACAGAAGAATGGTTAATGTCCACTTTAAAAGAAATGGGATACAAAGATATAAAAAATATCTTCTTGGCAGAATACGACAAAGGACAATTACATATAGTAGAATATTAAAGTAATAAAGTATATAATCAAAGAAAAACATAAAATTTATCGATGGAATAAATTTTATGTTTTTATGTTTTTATTTATCTACATTAATGAAGTCGTAAGAAGAATCTTCTGAAAACTTCTTAACTACATATGAACAGCTAGCTTTAATTTTTTTGTTTTGTTGTTTCATATCTTCAACAAGAGTATTTAAAAGTTTACCAGCAACACCTTGCCCGCGTAACGAAGAATCAACGAAAGTGTGATCAGCAACTACTATATCAGGGTTATCGGTTGGTGAATAAGTAATTTCTGCGATAACTTTACCGTTCTCGTCGTATTTAACAAAGCCATTTTCAGTTTTTGTAAATTCCATATTGAACCTCCTTGCCATTATCTATATAGAGTTTTATTCTTTTCTATTATTATAACATATTATAAAATCTACGGTAAAGAATTCTCTTCCTCTTTTTTTACTCCTGCTCCCCTACTCTTTTTATTAATTTTCCACTTTTTTAAATCGAATTTTTCAAAAAAATAATTTCTTTTTCAAAAAATCAAATATTAAATATTTAGTAAAAATTATATTGATTAATCAAAATTAATTTATTAAAAACAACAATAAAACACCACAATAAAACAAATGGAGAGATTTTTAAAATAATTTCGATGGTGGTGTTGATAATTTTCTTTTTCGAAAAATTAAGCGGTGAATAAAAATCAAAGAACAAACAAGAGTGCCCAAACACTTCTAAACAAGAAAATAAGTAGGGTAAAAACATTTTTATAAAATCAGCAAAAACAAACGCAAAAATCAATTTATTTATTGTTAGAGGTTTCACGTGAAACATCACCCTCACCCATTTTGTTTTTTAAAAAATAAATAACCAAAAATTATTGTTTAATTAAAATTTTAATCTTAATAATAATTTTAATTAATACCCATTTATTTTTATAAAAAATATTATACAAAACTCTCCTTTTTACTCTTAAAAAAATCAAGAGAAAAGAAAATGTACAAGAAAAAAAGTATAAAAGAAAAATTTAATAGAATAATAATTAAGAATTTTCATCGTTTGTAGAAAGTTTGTGGTATAATTTTACTAAATGTAATTACGATAAAATAAAAAGCAGGTGAGAGTGTATGTATAAAATTATGATAGTTGAGGATGACGAGATTATATCAAATTCAATAGCGGGCTATTTAGAAAAATGGCAGTATAGCACATGTGAAGTGCAAAATTTTCAAAATGTAGTGCATGAATTTGTTGAATACTCTCCTGATTTGGTGCTTATGGATATTAACTTGCCTTATTTTGATGGGTACTACTTTTGCGAGGAAATAAGAAAAATTTCTAAAGTGCCTATTATTTTTATCTCTTCGGCGAACGATGATATGAATATAGTAATGGCGATGAATATCGGTGCAGATGATTTTATAGAAAAACCTTTCAAATTAGTAGTATTAAAAGCGAAAATAGAAGCGTTATTAAGACGTGTTTACAACTTTAATAGCGGAACAAATCTAATAGTATATAAAGATGTAATTTTCGATATGAGTCGAGATGAAATCAAATGTGGAGAAGAGTTGGCGGAACTAACAAAAAATGAGAGTAAAATATTAACTGTATTGTTAGAAAATCGCGAAAAAATAGTAAGTCGTGAAGAAATTATCAACGCTTTATGGCAAAGTGATAATTTTATAGATGAGAATACTTTATCTGTTAACGTTAATAGATTAAGAGCGAAGTTGAAAAGTATAGGAGTAGATGAGTTTATAACGACTAAAAAAGGAAAAGGATACATAGTATAATGAAAATTTTAGCGAATTATTTAAAGAAAAACATAAAAGTCTATTTGCTATTTGTAAGCTTCATATTAGTCTTCTTTGGGATTTTTTATCTATATTCTTTGCCTTTTGAAGCGTTGTATTATGGTGGGAGTTTTTGTTTTATATTAGCACTTCTGACGAGTGTTGTGGATTTTTATAACTATAAAGATAGCTATAAAAAATTAAAATTTTTAGAAAATCATATACTAAATGATATGGAAGGTTTACCACGAAGTTTAGATGTAAGAGTTGAATATTATCATAAAATTATAAGAAGATTACATGATGAAGTAGAAAAACTTAATCATCAAGCGTATAAAAAGAACACAGAGATAGAAGATTACTTTAGTATGTGGGTACATCAAATTAAAACCCCAATAGCTGCGCTAAACTTTCTATTAGACAATGAAGAAGTAGATGTGAAAATAGTAAAACAAGAATTATTCAAAATAGAACGCTATGTAGAGATGGTACTGACGTACTTAAGGCTTGGTAGTGAGAGTTCGGACTATCTTATAGAAAGAACAGATTTAGCTGGTGTAACAAAAGATAATATAAAAAAATATGCTCCATTATTTATAAATAAAAAGATAAAATTAAATTATGTTCCACATGAAACATTTGTTATTAGTGATAAAAAATGGCTAGGATTTGCATTTGAACAAATCTTAAGTAATGCGATTAAATACACGAAAACAGGTGGTGAGATAAGTATTTTCTTCGAAAAAAATAAACTTATTATAGAAGATAATGGTTTAGGAATAAGCGAAGAAGACTTACCGCGTATTTTCGAAAAAGGTTTTACAGGATTTAATGGAAGATATGAGAAAAAATCTAGTGGACTAGGGTTATACCTTTGTAAAAAGACGTTAGATAATCTAGGGCATAAAATAATAATTACCTCGAAGGTTAATGTTGGAACTAAAGTAGAAATAATATTCCCTGAAGAAGATAGATTTAGGGAGTAATAGTAGTAAGAATTAAAAAAGTAGGATAACAAACAAGTCTGCAATCTTACAAAAGTGTAAGATTACAGGCTTTTTTGTAAGGAAAATCGATAGAACGACAAAAAAATATAAGATACAATATAGTTGTAACAAAGAAACAATAGATCGATTAAGTAAGTGGAAACAATTAGTCGATTAGGATGAAAAGAGGAGATTAACAATGTTATTAGAAGTAAACAACGTAAGAAAAGTATACACAACAAGATTAAGTACACAAAGTACAGAGGCATTAAAAAATGTAAATTTCGCTGTTGATAACAATGAATATGTAGCTATTATGGGTGAAAGTGGAAGTGGGAAAACTACACTATTAAATATTTTAGCAACATTTGATAAAGCAACAAGTGGAAGTGTTCTATTAAAAGGTCAAGATCTTAGCAAACTAAAAGATAAAGATTTAGCTGATTTTCGTCGAGATAATCTAGGATTTGTTTTCCAAGATTTTAACCTACTTGATAATTTTTCAGTAAAAGATAATATACTACTACCGCTGGTTTTAGCGAATAAAAACTATAAAGATATGGAGAAAAGACTAGAAAAAGTAATAAAACCACTTGGAATAGAAAAACTTATCGATAAATATCCTTATGAAATATCAGGTGGTCAAAAACAACGTGTGGCAGTTGCTCGTGCAATTATAACAAATCCGGCGATAATCCTAGCGGATGAGCCAACAGGAGCATTAGATTCAAAATCTACAGACCAATTATTAGAAGTCTTTGACAGATTAAATGAAGCAGGGCAAACACTTATAATGGTGACGCACTCTGTAAAAACAGCAGCTCGTGCAAAAAGAGTGTTATTTATAAAAGATGGTGTTGTTTTCCATGAAATCAGAAAAGGAAATTCAACAAATAACGAAATGTTCCAAAAAATTAATGACACACTAACATTAATGCAGGCAGGTGAGTAACATGAATTTATTTTATAGCAAATTTGCGCTAAACAATTTAGTAAAAAATAAACGTTTTATACTACCGTATATTTTATCGACGATTTTCACTATTGCATCATTTTATATACTAACATCATTATCATTAGGGAAAAATCTGGATAAATTACCTCAAGGTATAAGTGCAACAAAACAAGTTCTCGGGTTTGGGGTTATAGTTATTGCGATATTTTCAGCGATATTCCTGTTTTACACTTATAGTTTCCTAATTAAACGTCGTGTTCGAGAGTTTGGATTATATTCTGTATTAGGTATGACAAAAAAACAAATAGCACGTATTTTAATATTAGAAACTATCTTTATCGCGGTGATAACATTAGTGTTTGGACTTGCGTTCGGTCTGTTATTCGATAAACTAATGCTTTTAGTATTGTTAAAATTATTTACAGCAGGAGTAAGTTTTGGTTTTGTAATAACACCAATCGCAGTATTTTTAACAATCTTATTATTCGGAGGAATTTTCTTCTTATTACTAATCTACACAGTAATAAAGATTTCTCGTCTAAAAATAGTAGCACTTCTTAAAGAAGAAAATAATGGAGAACGCGAACCAAAAGCACGTTTTATTTTAGCTATTTTAGGATTAGGATTAACAGGATATGGGTATTATTTAGCTCAAACTATACAAAATCCAATAAAAGCTATAACAATGTTTTTCATTGCAGTTTTAGCGGTGATATTCGGGACATATTTAATATTTATGGCGGTAAGTATAACTGTTCTAAAATTGATGAAAAATAACAAGACTTTTTATTATAAACCAAAGAACTTTATCAGTGTTTCAGGGCTTTTATACAGAATGAAACGAAATGCTGTAGGGCTTGCTAATATTTGTATACTATCAACGATGGTTCTTGTAACTATGGGAACAACATCAGCGCTCTATGCAGGTAGTGAAGATGCATATAATACACGTTTTCCAAGAGACATAATAATAAATGGTTATCGTTCAACAGAAGGTAAGTTGGCTGAAATAGAAAAAAATGTAAAAAAAGCCACGCAAGATGCGGGAGTAGAAACAAAAGATTTAGTATCATATAATATGTTGAATGTAGTAGGGCGTCTAAACGGGACCGAGATTAACTATGAATCAGAGTTTACTGGTTCGTTTGATAAGATTAAATCTATTGTTGTGCTTGAATTAAAAGACTACAATAAAGTATCAAAAGAACAAAAAACTTTAAACAATGGAGAAGCTTTATTATTTATCGATAAAAAAGGTAAATATGAAGCAAATGAAATAGCGGTCCAAGGTGTAAATTTAAAAATAAAAGAAAAGTTAACAGACTTTCCAGGCGCTTTAGGCACAGCTGCAGCTAACATTATGGATACATATTATGTTGTAGTAAAAGATAATGCTGACGTTAAGAAAATAGAGTCAGCTCTGAAGAAAAAACTGAATATTTCAGACGGTGAAGGTGAAATCTTCAACTATGTAGGTTTCAATATTAGTGATAAGTCAAAAGAAGCGAAAGTAATAGAAAACTTTAAACAACTAGAAAAAGAGGGTAATATAAATATCGAAGGAAAAGCAGAAAATGAAATAAATTTCAAAGGTTTCTATGCATCATTCTTATTTATAGGTATGTTTATAAGTATGATTTTCGTAGTCTCTCAAGTAGTAATAATGTACTATAAACAAATTTCAGAGGGATACGAAGATAAAGGTAAATTTGGAATTATGCGTAAAGTGGGGTTAACCGACAGACAAATCAAACAAAGCATAAGAAGTCAGGTATTGATGATCTTCTTTGCCCCACTAGCAATAGCGACACTACACACGATAGTAGCATATCCATTTATTGAAAAAATATTAAAATTATTCTTAGCGACAGATAATAATGTTTTCTTAATAGCTTTAGCTGTGACAATAGCAGTCTTTGGGGTATTCTATCTAATAGTATATCTAATTACCTCAAGAATATATTATAGAATTATAAAAGAATAGTACAACGATTTAGAGATAGCTTGGCTAAAGATTTTCTACAGACCAAAAGTAAAATGTTAGTCAGTAAACTAAAAAGTACAATCTAGATAAATGGAAAATTGATTATAAAAAGTACACATGGTATAATTACCATGTGTATTT
Organism: Gemella sp. 27098_8_92; assembly: GCF_041433685.1. Lineage (NCBI taxonomy): Bacteria > Bacillati > Bacillota > Bacilli > Caryophanales > Gemellaceae > Gemella > Gemella sp. 27098_8_92. Next base: position 161,157 of record NZ_JAPWBZ010000004.1, on the reverse strand, counting down.
TTTAGTAAAAAATATATAAGAATAAAGGAAATAAAAGGGAATTATAAAACTGTTATTTAAGAGGTGTGTATGGAAAGGTATGAATTTGTAGCGACAACAACAAATAAAGAGAAGATGATTAATGTTATTATTCCTATCGTAATGGTAGGACTTTTGGTAGGACTAGCACTAGTTTCATATTACTTTGAACTAGATAACTATATTAAACCATATTCATTATTTAAATCTTTAACAATAGTATTAATCCTTGGGGGGTGTTTTCTTTTAGCGAGAAAACTACAAGAACTCTTTTCAAAAAAGTATGTTGTAGAGTTAGATGGCAATAATATTAGAATCTGGGGTAATGATAAGGAAATTATGTCTGGAACAGTTATATTTTGTGAGATAGATTATAACAAACAAAAAGTAGGGGATAAAGCCTTACGAGTCGATATATATACCCACACAGATAAAATAAAATTTCGGGCTAGATCTAAGCATGTTAGAACGATTGAAGGGGAGTATACATGGAATCCTCTAGGAACAGGCGAAGTATCAGATATAGAAAGTTTGTTATCTCTAGGTAGAAAATTGAAGGATATTACTTAAGATAAAACAAAAATTATAAAGTGAGGATTTTGTGGAAATAAAGAAGTAATAGGGTTATTGAGAGAATAATAGTATGAAATAGATTGTTTAAGAGGAGTTAAAAGATTGATAGAAAAAAGACCAAAATTTGAAAAAATTACATCGTTTGACGAGTTTAATAAATATTATTGGTATCGTGAAGAAATTTCACAGATATGCAAGTCGTTAGGATTAGAATATAGAGGTACAAAGCAAGAACTAAATCATATTATTGAGCAGTATTTTAAAGGAAATTTAATTAAAAAATCATCAATAAAAAACACAAAAAAACAAGTGGAAAATATTACTTTGGATACGCCATTACTTGAATGTGGTTTTTCCTTCAATGCAAAGTTTAGGGAATACTTCTCCACTTTAACAGGAATCTCACCGTTTAAATTTACTGCTGATATGGCTACCGCTTGGAGAAAAGTAAAAAGCGAGAAAAATATAAAATTTACAATAGAAGATTTGCTAAAAGTTTATTATGGCAAATCGGACTATGCAAAATATGATAATTCTGTTTGTCAATGGAATCAATTTTTAAAGGATTTTTGTGCAGATGAAAATAGTAGAAATTATTCGAATAAATTAAAAGTAGCTTCTATTCTTTGGAAAGAAGTTAGAAACTCAGAAAAGGAAAAAATCTATTCAAAGAATCTTTTAACAGAATATGCGTATAAACTAGAAGAGTATCGTAAGTAGATTGGTACTTATTTATTAGTTAATAATTCAATAATAACTAAGATAGAAACTGTAAATCTTATACTTAGTTATTTTTTAGCTCAAATCAAAAAAAAAGAAAAAATAAAAAAAAGAAAAAATATGTTGACTATAACGCAACGTAATAGTATATACTTATAATTGTTAGGAGGAGATTGAATGTATTTGATTAAAAAAGTTAGCGAATTAAGCGGTGTATCGGTGCGCACTTTACACCATTATGATGAAATTGGTTTGCTATCTCCCCAAAAAAAAGAAAATGGATATAGATATTATTCTGAAGAAGATATTTCATTTTTACAAATGATATTGTTCTATAAGTACTTGGGGTTTCCTTTAAAGAAAATAAAAGAATTGTTAAAAAAAGAAGATAGTGAAGTATTATATCATCTGAGAAAACAACTTGATTTAATGCAAAAAGAAAAACAAAAACTCTTAACTTTATTAAAAACATTGGAGAAAACAATAGAGTCACAAGAAAGGAGAATTACTATGTCAGCAAAAGAAAAATTTAGTGGGTTTAGATATCAAGATAACCAAAAATATAAACAAGCTGCAATTGATATGTATGGGAAAGAAGTTATAGAAGAAGCTGTTGAAAAACAAAAAGGAAAAGAACAAGAAATAGCGGATGGTTTCAATGAAATATTCTTTGCTTTTTCTGAAAATATAACAAAAGAAATAAGTGCTACATCTAAAGAAAATATAGATTTAGCAGAAAAACTTCATAAACATCTTTGTAAATATGCTTTTGATTGCTCAATAGATGTATTTTCAAGTATTGGTCATGGATATGTTCAAAATATAGAATTTAAAAACAACCTAGATAAATTTGGTGAGGGAACAGCGCAATATGTATGTGATGCTATTCAACAATATGTAAAGCAAGAAAAAGGTGAAAAATAGAATTTAATTTGCCCAAAAATAGTAAATCAAATAGGTTTGCTATTTTTTTGTGGTTTTAACCAGTTGAGGGGGCAAAGCCTATGAAAAACCACCTGTTATGCGGGTGTGAGAAAAAAGTTAAATAAGTAAAAAAACATCCTTTCTTGATAAAGTAAAAGTAGTTCAAACTCTATAAGAAAGGATGTTTTTCATATGGCAAATAAACATAATAGTTTATCGTATACAAAATGGTTATATAAATACCATATTGTATTTATACCTAAGTATAGACGAAAAATAAAATATAATCAATATAAATGAAAGTACACCTCTAATTTTTTATATATTTTGAAATAATTAGTTAGACTTTACTTTTTATGCTTTTTCTCCGGCCATTTTACGATTAAAAGTGATAATGGCAAAAACAAAAATAATGCTTGTATAACCCATTACAATACTTAAGTGAGGGAGAATGTTACTGAAATCACCATTTATTAAACTTAACTTTATTGCCTCTACACTATGATAAAACGATAAGATATTGGTTATAGCTTTGAATGCACCACCTATCAAGTCAATAGGAATAAAAACTCCAGATAACCAACCTGCAATATTTGTTAATAATGCTCCGCAAACCCCGCTGACAGCTTTCTCATTCAAAAAGCTACCAATAAAGAATATAGAAAAAACTGTATGAAGTATAGCTATAAAATCAAGGTGAAATATGGTATAATAAGAAAATAATTTGAAGATAAAAACGCAATATATATTTTTTAATGTATTAGAACTGGTAGGTAGCCCAGTCATCTAAATTATTTTATTTAGGTAAGTAACCTTCCCCTCCGGGTTGTCCATTCTTCAATAAAGTATTAAGGAGGGTTCTGTTATGGAAAAAATAGCAGGCAAATTAACGGTTTTTTTTGATAATCCATTTTGGGTAGGTGTTTTTGAATGTGTAGAAAAAAATAAGTTATCAGTATGCAGAGTAGTATTTGGTGCAGAACCAAAGGATTATGAAGTATATGATTTTATTTTAAAAAATTATAAAAATTTAAAGTTTGGTTTAAGCCTAGAAGTTAAGGTTAAAAAAATAAAGAATAATCCTAAAAGATTGCAAAGAGAAGTGAAAAAACAAAGTAAACAAGTAGGGATAGGAACAAAATCTCAGTTAGCATTACAGAAACAAAGAGAAGAAATGAAATTGGAAAGAAAAAAAGAAAGTAAGCAAATAAGAGAGTTAGAAAACCGAAGAAAATTTGAATTAAAACAAGAAAAACGCAAACAAAAACATAGAGGAAAATAATAAGGTATTCTCCCCAAAAGGATTATCCTAAACCACCAAAACAGTAAACCACAAAGGTTTGCTGTTTTTTCTTACTCAATTTCCAAAATAAAACGTCAATGAGCCCAAAAAGACATCTAACCAAACGCTCTCTGGGATAAAGGCTATTAAAGAATCTGTAGATAGAGTTTTAAAAGAAATTAGCTAGGTTGATAGTAGAAATAATTTTTCAGGAATAATATAATATAAATAGATATTTAAAGAGAATAATAAGATTGGGGGTCTTATCTTAAGAGGTTTAACAAACTAACGAAAGATATAGACTAACGAATGGTAAGCATTATTTTTAGGGGTGTATCATTAAACTTGAACAGATAGGTATGCTAGGGGGTATAATATGATAAGAGTTATAAATGTACTGGATGCAAAAGATATACAACAACTTTGTAAAAATGAGTTAGGTTATAATGTGGGTATTAATGTAGTGGAAACACAGATTGAAAAGTTATCTATTGATAATAAACATCATATAATAGCGGTATATGAAGATAACAGGACGAAAAAGGTTGTTGGTTTTGTTCATGCGGAGATGTATGAAAATTTATATAGTGATGTTGGATTAAATATATTAGGATTAGCGGTTGAGTCTAGTTTCCAAGGGAAAGGTATTGGTCAAAATCTAATGAAATTTATTGAGGAAATAGCCTTAAAAAATAATGTAAAGTACATTAGGTTAAATTCTGCAAGCTACCGTATAGGAGCTCATAGATTCTATGAAAGTATTGGTTATACTTGTGATAAAACTCAAAAACGCTTTATTAAAATTTTTAATAAGTAGAAAAAACGGATAGCTATTAGAGTCAAAATGCAAAATATCGTCTAATTTTGCTAAAATATTTAATAAGTGGTATAATATACTTGAATTTTAAATTTATAGAGGTCTTATATTATGAAGAATAATAAATTATTAAAAATACTTTGGGGAGTTGTATTAGCGATATTTGTTGTTTGCATAGTATTTTTAGGATATAGTTACTTTAGTGGAGGAGATTCTAAGAAATCTGAAAAAACCTCTGCTCAAAAATTGGATAAAAAACAAGATAAAAATACTGACGAGGAAAGATACAAATCTCAAAATAGTAAAAACACTCAAGAAAAACAAGAATCTGGCAATATAATAGGAAGCCAAGGTGCAAATAATCAAGCGAGCAATAAAAATAATTATGTAGGAACTAAAGAATATAATGGTAAAAAAGTTTCTCATAATGAAGGGGTTGGAACAACTGGAAAAGTGTTTAAAACTCAAAGTGAAGCGCTAGAATACGGTAATAAAGAGATAGAACGATTGGTAAAAGAAGATAAAAAACCAAGACAATTTTCTATCAGTAAGGTAAGTGCAGAAGATGGTACTCTTCTTGGTTGGACTGTGGACATTTTTGAAGATACGAGTGCAAAAAAAGATAACTAGTAACTTATAACAGGGGTGATGCTATAGATGAAGTTTCCAAGAGAAATGGAGTTGCAACAGGATCATCCCTTTATTATATAGATTTATAGATTGATGATTTAGAATTTAGGTAAAGGAGGTAAGAGATGAGAATAGGAATAATCGCGGAGTTTAATCCTCTCCATAGTGGGCATAAATACTTAATAGAACAAGCACAAAATTTAATAGCTGCTAATGGAGCTGATGGAGAAATAGTCTGTGTTATGAGTGAATATTTCACCCAAAGGGGTGAAGTTGCTATTACAGATGGCTATACTCGTGCAAAGGAAGCTGTAAAGAGTGGTTGTAGTTTAGTTATCGCCTTACCTTATTTGGGAAGCGTTGCTTATAGTGATGATTTTGCAAGGAAAAGCATTGAAATCCTTGATGGTGCGGGGACAACACACCTTATTTTTGGAACAGAAGAAATAGATATTGAAATTTTTGAAGAAATATACAAAAAGCAACAGGAAACGCCTCCTGAAAAATACCGAGAGTTATTAAAGCAAGGATATAGTTTTGCCAAAATCAATGGCGAGTTGTATGGAATTTCCAACAATAATCCCAATTTTAATCTAGCGTATAGCTATTACAAGATGATAAAAGAATTTGCACCACATATAAAACTAGTACCTGTAAAAAGAACAGGGCAAAATCTTAATAATGAAAATTTAGAAATGGTACAGCACTTGAGTGCTACTGCTATTAGAAAAAATATTATGTCAGAAGAGATAACGAGTTATATATCAAAAGAACTACTTGAGGATATTAGAGCTAGTAAAATACCAACGGAAGAAGATTTTTTCGAATTATTAAAGTATAAAATTATCTCTTTAGGAAAAGATGGATTAAAAAACATCTATGACATGAGAGAAGGTTTGGAAAATAGAATTTTCGAAGCGGCTCTTAGTGCGAAAAACTATGGAGAGTTGGTAGAGTTAGTCATTACAAAAAGGTATAGCAAAAAGAAAATCCAACGCTTGTTAATCCATATTTTAACAAATACTACTCGTGATGATTATGAAAAGATCTTCGGAACGAAGGTATTTCGTGTGCTTGCGGTAAAAAGTGAGAAATCAGGGTTGATACGCGAAATTAACAAAGAAGAAAAGATAACTTTAGTTTCGGTGTTAAACAGCTCTAACAGCATGTACTTTGTACAAGACATTAAGGTGGCCCGTATTTATAATTTAATAGCGGAAAAACCAGACATATTTAGAGAAAAAATAGAATTGGTATAAAAAAAGTGATGAAAAAAATTCATCACTTTTTCTTTTTATCTAACTACAATCCCAATTAAAAAGGACATCATCAAAGTTAAGATTTTTTAAATTTTCTTCCGAGATAAAGAAGTTCCCAACACCGGAATCGCCCCACATAATTTCAACATCACTGTCTTTCTCCCATTCAGTTTCTACCTGAAGGAGCATTATGTCATAAGGTGACTGTTCTCCCGCTTCGGAATTGTAACCGCGAGGATCCCATTGTGTAAAGTTTGGATATCCACCAATAGCGTGACTTAATCCTTTTAATGAATCATAAAAATATTCGTAAACATCATTATCTAAATCACAATAAAGATTTGACACTTTTTCATCTGGATATAATTCGCGAATAGCGTTTATTACTATATCTTCAAATCTATAATCTGCAACGGTGATTGTAGAAATACCTTTTTCGAAAGTTAGACCAAATTCGGCGTTTGTCGGATCAAATGGAGAATATTGATCATAGTCTTCTGGATCAAGAGGTTTGTATTTAGTAAGAACTTCTTCGCTAGTAATAGTATTATCGATATTTTCAAAGTAAACTACTTTATAATCATTTTCAAGCCCCATAAGATCATCGCGACCAATCCAAAATTGCAAAATACCAACTTTAGGATAAAGGTTGTTTTCCGGCAGTTCAGCACAGTTTATTTGTGCGAGTAGGGCAAACTGCTCTTGATTAGAAGATGAATCACATGGTACTTCGAAATCTTTAGGAAGATAAGGAATACCTCCAAATTTGCTGTCGAAGATAGTTAGATTTTTGTTTATGTGGGTCTTAATATTAATACATTCTTTTTGGTTTTCTGCGATAACTTTTTCGATAACTTTTTTAATCATTTCTTTAGTAATCATAACGTTTCTCCTCGGTATTAAAGTTATTTTCATTGTAACATAATTAGAAAAATTAAGGAAGATAAAAAAGGTGGCTGCTTTAGGGAGGTGTTTGTGAAAAATACAGGTGTATGTTAGTGGAGTGAAAATATATATTATTGAAAAACACTAGATAAAGAAAAATAAAAATTTTAATCTTTAAACATAAAAAAACATAAAAAAATAATATTTTATAAATTTTAAAATTATTATTATTTACATAAAAATAAAAATTTATGAAAACGTAAAGATAAATAAAAGTTTGTTTTATTATGGTATACATAAAGTGAAAATAATTATTAATATTTTGATTTTAGTCTAAAAAACAAAATATAAAAACTTCAGACTACTATATAATAAACAAAATATTTTAATAAATAGGTGTTGATTTATTACGGAAACTCTGATACACTTAATATAGAGATAAGAGAAAAACAGTAAATTTAAAAATTTTGAGTATTTCTAAAAGTTGATTTAAACCGCCAACTTTTGATAAAAATACCTTGATAATCCCCTTGCCTAAAGCGCCTTGGCCGCTAAGGCGGACTCTATTGAATTATAATCTTTCATCAACATAATGTAGGGTTAATAATTGGTGGTCAGGGACCTTTGGGGGTAAATATTAAAAAGAAAGATAGGTAAGAGTATCTTTCTTTTTTTGTTTCACATGATTATATATGAATTATTGCAAAAATCGTCCCCAGTTGCTTATTCTTTGTCCATTTTTACAAGCACCTGTAGCGAGGTAGTGACGTTCTCCTTTGTAAGAAATATAACTAATCCAAATTAGCCCTTCATTGATAACATAACTGTCGTAAAAAACCTTTTCTCCAGCAGTGTAAGAGTCGACTTTTTGACTAAAAATACTAGGTTTTGTTCGAACGTTAATTTCTGTGACTTCAACTATAAATCTTCCTTGTTCAGGTATTCTTGTCCAACTTTCATCAGTATCATAAGATGGGCGGATAAAACCTACAAGATAAGTATCATCGCGCGCCATAATTTTTGCTGCGCCACCATGCTCTGGGGTGCCGTCAACGTTTTGTTCGACAGAAGTAATAATATTACTACGAACATCAATAACAATACCGATGTGTCCGTATTTATCCCATGCGCCCCAATGCCATATTGCGATATCACCAGGGGCAATGGTGTCTTCTCCTTTACGATATCGGCGCCACCCATTAGGAAGAGTGTTTGTCAAGTAGTCAATGGCGTTACCAGATACACGAAAGTTTGCGAAGTTTTTGATGTAAGCCATAATTAAGTCGACGCACTGTGCTCCATAAGCACCATCCATATCTATCCATTTATAAATTTGATCTTTTGCCCAATTAACCATTGTTTGTTGAGTTGCCATAATATGCCTCCTTATCGAATAATAAGTTTACTAATAGAAAAATAAAGTACCCACAAAAATATAATTTTGTAAGTTGATTGTGACTAAGTCTAAGAAATTAGTCTTTAGCGTTAAGTTTTATTTTGATGATTTCGGTTAAATCATTTACACTTTTCCCAATATTTTGCAGAGTTTTATCTAGTTTTAATAAGAAAAAAACAGCAACAAAAATAGGGAAACCTACGGTGTTGATAAAATTCAAAATATCCATAAAAACCCCTCCTTAGAATTTATGATTTTTTCTTTAATACTTTTCTAGAGAATAATATACGCATAAAAAAGGTACGATAGATATCGCACCTTTTTTGCTTAATTATAGAATCTCGTTTTCTTCACGAGTTACATAAGTTGCTTTTTTGAAAGCGACAAGTGTGTGTTTATCGCTGTTAAAGCATTGTGCGTCAATAATTTTTTGAGCGACACCTTGGATAACTTCTTTAGTTAAACTATCTTTAGGATGAGCTAAAGAAATATGATAAGTTTTTTTATTTGTAGTTGTAAAAAAAATATTTAATGTTTTTTCCATAATAATTCTCCTCTATTAAATTAGTGATTTAGTATTAATTGTAGTATTATCAATGTTTTTAGATACTAATTTCGCGATTTCGTCGCCTACTTCTTTAAGTTTAGTGTCATCAGTATCAGCGTTAACATTGAATGAATAACTTTTAACAACTTGTTTGTCGCCTTTCGGCTCTGAATAGTTTAAATGTAATGTTTTTTTAAGTAATTTCATAATAAAAATCTCCTTTGTATTTATTTTTTATTTGTCTTTGGCCTCTGACACTAAATGTATCGAAAAAAATAGGGTTTTTTCTCATGAAAAATAAATTTTGGGTAAGAGATTTTATAGATAAGTTTTTAATTAAACTTAATGTAACTATGTTAAGCTTATATTAAGCAAATAGTGAGAAAAATAGTAGAAAATTTTTCAAAAGAGTATTATAATATTAATATAAAAAAACAAAGGATTGATAAAAAATGAAAGATAATAGATTACTAAAAGTATTATGGGGAATTGTTCTAGCGATATTTTTATGTAGTGCTTTATTTTTAACAATTAGCTATTTCTCAGGTGGAGATAATGCAAGTAAGAAAAAAGATAACAACACGACATCGACATCTAAATCAAAAGATAAGGATAAAAAAGATAGAGATGATAACGATGATTCAAAATCATCAACATCTAAAGCTAAAAGTGATGAAGAAAAATATCGTGAAAGTCAAAATTCTAACTCATCTGCAAATAAATCATCTAATAACAACACTACATCAAATAATAGACGTACAAATAATAGTAGCAATAACAATTCAAGTGATAAGAAAGATGACAAAACACCTTCAACAACGACATCTGGAGCATTCAAAACTTCAGAAGAAGCTAAAAAATATGCAGAAGCAGAAATTGCTCGTTTAATAAAAGAAAATAAAAAAGGTTATTCATACACACTAGGACGCAATAGTAAAGGTGAAATAACTGTAAATATTACAGAGAATAAATAATATCTGAAAATATATAAAACAATCTTGAGTATCTTAACTAACTGACAAGTTTTGAAAAAAATCTTGTTGATAAAGTTACGCGATACTTGAGATTGTTTTTTTGTTATGAGATAGAGGATGAATCTACAATGGTTGAATAAAGAAATAATACCTATAATTTAATTTATCACTTGACAAGTGAGTGATTACTCACTATACTAAAAGTAGAAAATAGATATAAGTTTTGATAATAAATTTAATTGTTATTGAGAAGATATTTAAAATGATTTGATTTTAGAGCTATTAAAAAACTAAAGTCAAAAATTTTTCAAAACAAAGGTGAGTGTCTACTCACTGTTAAAACAAAATAATTTTATATAAAATAACGAAAGGGTTATTAATATGGAGAAGTTTATAGATATAATGCAACTTAGTAAGAGTTTTGGTCAACAAAAGGTTTTGGATAATATAGATTTTCAGCTAAAAAAATCTGAGATAATAGGCTTAATAGGACCGAGCGGATCGGGGAAATCTACATTGATAAAAACTATGTTAGGTATGGAAAAAGCAGATATGGGAAAGGCACTCGTGTTAGATAAAATAATGCCAGAAAGAAAGATATTGGGAGATATAGGTTATATGGCGCAAAGTGACGCGCTATATGAAGCATTGACCGGTTATGAAAACTTAGAATTTTTTGGGAAGATGAAAAACCTTAAAGGAGAAAAATTAAAAGAAGAAATAAGTTATGTCGCAGAAGTGGTAGATTTATCGGCAGACTTGAAAAAGCAAGTGGAAAATTATTCTGGTGGGATGAAACGTCGCTTATCTTTGGCGATTGCACTATTAGGAGAACCGAAGTTATTAGTATTAGATGAACCAACCGTAGGTATAGATCCTGCTTTGCGAAGAAAAATTTGGAGAGAACTTTATAAACAACGCGACAATGGCGTGGGTATTTTGATTACTACTCATGTTATGGATGAAGCGGAACTTTGCAATAAGGTAGGGCTTCTTTTAGGTGGGAAAATAATTGCCTTTGATACCCCTAAAAACCTAAAAGAAAAGAATAATGTAGATACTATTGAAGATGTGTTTTTAAAAACGGAGGTAAAATAAAATGAGAACAATAGCTATTGCTAAAAAAGTTTTTAAAGAGTTGCTTAGGGATAAGAGAACTTTTGCATTGATGTTTATTGCTCCGATACTTATAATGTGGCTGTTAAATATAGTTTTTTCAGCCGATACAACAGAAAATGTCCGCATTGGTGCGGTAGATGTACCGACAAAAGTAGAAGAGGTTATGAAAAATGTAGATAATGTTAGTTTAGAAGGTATAACTACAAAAGAAGAAGCGGAGAAAAAATTAAAAGATGGACAGTTTGATACGATAATATATTATAAAGATAATAAGTATGAAGTAACATATGCGAATATTGATTCTGTAAAAACTACCCAAGCTCGCCAAGTCTTAAAAGCTAGTCTAACCGGCGCAGAGATAAAAGGATTTATAGAAACTATACAAAAAGTTAATCCAAATCTAGCGCTAACTAAACAAAAACCAGAGATAACAGAGAGTTATAATTATGGAAGTGGAGATACGACATTTTTCAATAAGATAGCACCGATAGTAATCGGATATATATCATTTTTCTTTGTGTTTTTAATCTCTGGTATAGCTTTACTAAAAGAACGTACGAGTGGAACATTAGATAGATTACTAGCAACACCGGTAAAAAGAAGTGAAATTATTTTCGGCTACACTATTTCTTATGGAATTCTTGCAATAATGCAAACTATTGTTATTACATTGTCTGCTATATACCTGCTAAAAATAGAAGTTGCGGGAAGTTTGGTTTATGTGATAATAGTGAATATGCTGCTAGCACTTGGAGCATTGGCACTAGGTATGCTTCTATCGACAGCCGCGAAATCAGAGTTTCAAGTTATGCAGTTTATACCATTAGTAATTATACCGCAGATGTTCTTTAGTGGTATTGTTCCTGTTGAAAATATGGGGAAAGTAGCAGTATATATAAGTAAAGTTTTACCTGTAACTTATAGCGGAGATGGATTAAGTAAAATTATTTTAGAAGGGAAAACACTATTAGATATAAAAGGGGATATTATAATCTTAACGATCTTTTTTGTAGTTTTAATTACGTTAAATATAATAGGATTGAAACGCTATAGAAAAGTTTAAAAAGAAATAGGAAGGAGAAACAAATGGTAGAAAATATATTGAAATCATCTTTGGATTTAATATCCGAAGGAGATATGCCTCCTGGTAAGAAAAAAACATTAGAAGCAGCCATAATATTATTTGGTAAAAAAGGTTATAACGGGACTTCAACACTAGAAATAGCAAAAGCTGCTGGGGTAAGTCAAGCGACAGTGTTCAAATACTTTAAGACAAAAGAAGACTTACTTAGCTCAATAATCGCACCAATTATCCCAAAATTATTCTCAAATTTTTTAGGTAGGGTAAAAAATATTAATACTATAACTGTTAAAGAAATTATTCATTATATAGTGAGAGATCGTTTTAGATTTATGAAAGAAAATAAAGATATTATAAAGATTATTTTCTCGGAAGTATTAACTAATGAACAGCTAAAACAAAAGATAATTATAGGTGCAGAAGAAGTCTTTAAAGAAAGAAGATTGGATGAGTTTTTCGAATGTGTAAAACAGAATAATCCAGAAATCAATAAAGAATTGACATTACCTGAAATAATGAGACCTGTTTCGGGAGCGTTAATTACATATTTTATTCAGAGATTCATCGTCTTTGATGGAGTTATCTGCGAAACAGAAGAACATGATTTAGATGTGATAGAGCGCCAAATATATAAATTTTGGACAATATAACTTAAAAAGGTATAGGTTAAAAACCTATACCTTCTTTTTTATCCCAATTTAATTATCTTATCACAAATTGATAAGGTAGATTTGTTGTGTGAGATAATAATAGTAATCTTATCTTCTTTTTCTGCTTCTAATGCTTTTAAGAGCTCGATTTCACTGAAAATATCAATGTTTGCTGTTGCCTCATCTAGTATCAAAAGTTTACTTTCATTATAGAACGAACGAGCAACTGAAAGACGTTGTTTTTGTCCAGAGCTGATATTAGAACTACGTTCACCAACAATCTCGTTTTCGCGACGGCGTAAGTTATCGACGAAATTTTTAAGGTTAGTGTGTTTAAGTGAATCAGCTAAGCGCTCTTTGTAAATATCTTTGTCAAAGAAGCTGATATTATTTTTGATTGAGGCGTTGAATAGATAGCTATCTTGTAAGATTATCGAACTATTTTCTCTAAAGAAGCGGCTATCTATATCGCGTAAGTCTATATTATCAATAGTAATATTACCATCCATATTCTCATCAGAGATAAATTTCATAATGAGTTTTGCAACTGTTGATTTACCGCAGCCGCTTGGTCCGCTAATACCGATGATTTCACCACGTTTTGCAGAAAAACTTAGATTTTCAACAACGTTAGAACCGTTATAACTATAAGTAAGATTATCTACTTTTAACTCTTTAAAATCAACGATTTGTCCAGTGTTCTCTGGCTCTTCTGGTGTATTCATAAGTTCTAAAAATCTCTTTCCACTCGCCATAGTTTGACTTAGAGTAGAAGCAAGATTCCCCATATACAAGATAGGAATAAATGATACGATAAACATTGCACTAAGGGCGATAGTTGTATTAGGGTTACCAAGCGTTGTAGCGAGGTAAATAAAACCAAGCACTCCAAAATTGTAAGTAATAACGTTTAAAGTATTTAAATCTATCAAGAACTTATTTTTGATGTAAGAACTATGGGTTAATTCTTCTGTTTCCATGCGGATATTAGCTTTTTCCTCTTTGATTTTATCATATTGAAGAGCTTCAAAAATACCATAGGCTTGTTCAGAAGAATTGTTATTAACGACCGTTAGTTTGCGACGATAAGCCTCGCCAACTTCTTGCCCCTTATTACGAAAAGTAAGAGGATAAACCAATCCAATAACGATATAAATAAACAAAGCAACAAGTGCAAGTTTTACGCTAAAAAATAGTAAAAATATACTAACAACCAAGCTTTGAGCGATATAAATTAGAAACGGTGTAATAGTATGAGCATAGAACACCTCTAATAATTCTATATCGGTTGTAATCATTGTCATATAATCTCCAGACGTATTTTTTGTAAAGCTATCAATAGAAATACGTTTGAATTTATCTAGCACTTTAATACGTAGTGCATGTAAAACTTTAAATGCCACATAGTGATTTAGTAGTTGTTCTGTATAACTAAATAGACCTTTCAGTATCGATAGAACAAATATTAAAATAAATAAAATAGCTGCTACCGTTGTGATTTTTGTTATAAAGAATAAAGCTATAAGATAGGTAAATACTACTAAAGTAAGATGTCCTAGACTTCCGAACAATGTTGCACGTAAAAGTGGTCGCTTAAACTCTTTAGCAATTGCTAAAAGTTGTTTTAATTGTTTTAGTGATGTCATTACTCTACCTCCTTAGCTAAAAATTTTTCTTTTAGTTGTTGTTGATCATTAAATAATTTTTTGTATAGAGAAGGTTGGTCTATAAGCTGTTCATGGGTACCTTCTTCGATTATTTTTTGATCTTTTAATACATAAATATTATCAGAATTAGTAATTGTCTCTAAATCGTGAGAAATAACAACGATAATCTTTCCATCCTTAATTGAATCAAATGCATCAAGAACAATTTTTTTACTATAATCATCAATATTAGAAACAGCTTCATCTAATATGTAGATATAACTATCTTTCAAAATAGCTTTTGCAGCAAGTAAACGTTGTTTTTGCCCACCAGAAAGATTGCCAGCACCACAGCTAAGCTCATAATCAAGACCACCATTTTCAATTACAAAGTCTTTTAGATTAACCTTTTCAAGAGCGTTGTACATATCCTCTTCTGTAATATGTTTGTTGACAGAAAGATGAGATCGTATTGAACCTTGGACAAGATAGCTATCGTTAGTAATAAGAGTTGCTATCTTAGACATTTCATTTGTTGGAATAGTATCTATATCAAAAGTGTCATATTTAATACTTCCTGCATAGTTAGAATTTAATCCTAGTATTAATTTTATAATAGTAGACTTACCGCTACCGCTTTCTCCAACAAGGGCAGTTTTTGTGTTAGGTTTAAAAATCATATTAATATCCTTAAGAGTAGGATCTTCGTTATAAGAAAAACTTACATTGCTTAAGACAATGTTTTTCCCAGGTGTTAGAGTAATATTGCGGTTTTTTTCTTGTTCAGGATAATCAAGAAGTTTGTAGATATTATCTAACTCAACATTTCCTTTCATAGAAATATGGAATAACCCACCTAAAGCGCGAAGTGGTTTAAAACACTCAAGTGTAGCAACAATAACAAAGACGATAAGCTTTTGATCTTTTACGATGAAAATCGCAATAATAGATAAAACAAAAATCGAAACATAAGTTATCGCATCCATTACATTAATTGAGTTAAGTTGGTGGCGTAATAGAGCCATTGTTGATTTTCTATAACGGGCACTACGATTATCAACATCGCCAGCTACGTTATCTTCTTTCCCATAAATTTTTGCAGTAGTGAAACCAGATAATCTATCATAGAAAACTTCTGATAAACTAAGGAAATCACTAAAGTTTTGTTTGTTGGCTTTTTTTGATTTTTTAATAATAACCATAATAGATATAGGTATTAATGGATAAAGAACCAACATCGCGATAAATAGCAGAATATGAATTTTACCATAAACAATAAACGAACTTAAGACGATGAACAACGTCGCGAACATCTGAGGAACGAATTTGTTAAAATAAAACTCAATATTAACTATTGAAGAAGAGTTCATAACAAGAAGGCCCCCTGTATTAACAGCCTCCGTATAATTAAGTGATAACTTCTCAACTTTGTTATAAATTTCTTCGCGTAAAGTATTTCTAACTTGTTTAGAAATTTTATGACTAAAGAAGTTGTCTCCAGTAGTTGCTAAGTAGTAAATAACCAAGCTTAACACAGTTCTAAAAGTGAAAGTTAAGATAAAGCTTGATTTAGAATGATTATCTAATAAATAGAAAAGTAAGTCTACAAAGTTGTAGATAAAAAATAAAGAGCACCAAAAAGCAACAAGCTTGCATAAGGCAACAAGGTAAACTTCTTTTTTTATATTAAAGAGCGCCATGGCTCTACCATCTATCTTCATAATATCTCCTTTTAAAATATATTTAGATCTATAAAATAACGAAAAAGTTTAAACAAATACAGTAAATCTCGGCTGGATTGTGTTGAAAAATATAGTTTAAAAATTATAAATACCATTATTTAAAATCTTAATAACATAGAATAAACTTATCTCGTATAGGGGATCTATACCCTTATTTGATATTCGTTATCAATTAATATCTAGTTTATTATACTATATAGAAAAAGTAAAAGATACAAAAAAGTTCATTGTTACGAAAAAGTTCAAAAATATAGAAATATTCAAATAAAAGGAGTGTTGAAAACATTGATTAGTACTTGTTTTAGGTGTATAATTTAAACGAAGAGAAAAAATATTTCAAAGCTAATAAATAAAGTTGTAGAATTTATAAACTTTATTTTAAGTTTCAGATATATAATAAGCTCACTAAAGTAGATAAATATAAATTTATAAGTGTTAAAACTATGGTGAGGAGGAGTTTACTATGATAGAATCATTAAATAGAATATGGAATAATTTCCTTGGATTTTTAGAAAAAAAACAAATCTATAAAGTTTATAATGGAGCGATGATTGCCGGTGTATGTAATGGGCTTGGTGAGAGATTCGGAATAAGCGTGAGTTTGCTAAGAGCGTTGTTCTTAATTGCGAGTATCTTCTCTTTTGGAAGTCCAATATTGCTGTATCTTTTATTAGTAATAGTTATGCCAAGTAAACCGATAAAACAAAATTATAAAAAATCAAGCTACGTAGAAGGACGCGCTTGGGAAAAATAAAATAAATATGAGACTTTATTCTTACCGGTTAAGAGTAAAGTCTTTTTTTGTTTGAATATATTGCTAGAATGAAAGGTGTAGATAAGTTAATTCTTCAGGTGATAAAATATTTCGAAAAAACAAAGCCCTATTTTTATGCAAAAAGAAAAATAAAAAGTATGCTATAATAATGTGGATGGAAAATAGAAAGGAAGAAAGTCATGAAAAAGAATATATTAGTTATATTAAGTATTTTAATAACAATAATGTTAGCAGGATGTCAAAAGAAAGAAGAAGTAAGTACATACGAACAAGATAGGGTAGCACAATACATTTTGGATAATGTAGAACTGGTAGATGGAAACGAGATAAAAAAGATAAAATTTTTGCAATTTGATAAAAATATTTCAACTCAGACTTGGCGTGCGACTGTGGAGTTAAATTCAAAGTATGATGTATCGTTAACAGAAAATTATATAGGAGGAGAATTGCGTTTTTCAGGTTTTTATGCTGAGGAAATATCAATTAGAAAACAAGGGAAAAGAACTATTAATAAAAATAATATAGAAATAATTTATGTGAAGGACAGAAAATAACATGGTGACTGATAAGAATTACAGGGAGATATCAGGCGAGCTAACAAGTGATAATATAATCAATAGATTGAAGAAAAATTAATTTCTAAATAGCTTAAATAATTAAGGAAGGTCAAGGTTTAATAATGTTGAGTAGAGTTTTCAAAGTAATATTATTACTATTTATGGTAGCTCCAGTAATAATTGTTTTATATGATGTATTAGGAGCACCTAAAGTCTTAACAAAAGAAAACAATAAAGGTAATGAATTCGAACAATTAGATAGGTTGATGAATACAACGAGATATGCTGAACAAATAAGAAAGGCAGGATATCAAGTAGATGATTATGATTTAAAGATGATGGATAGGATTCCAGAATTAAAAACGTTAGGGAAAAATAAATTAAGTATAGAGTCCCCTACAGATAAAACTATACATATATTTACTGATGAAAATTACGATTTAATAATTTTTAATAAAGATATGACCATTACGGGAAGTGTAATAAATCAGGGGAAAGATAAACCTAGTAGAAAGTTAACAGAAGAAGAAAAGAATAGGTATGAAAAAGAGATAAAGCAAGAAATAAATAAATTATTGGATGATATCTATAAAGCAGGAGAAAAATAATGTTAATACAAGAATAATCAAAATGATATTCAAGATTATTACGGTGAAAAGTAGGTGTTTCAATGAAAAAATTAAGTAAGAGCTGGAAAATATTTATAATAACAACGGTAGTATTAATAGGTAGTATATATGGATATTATAAAATAAATAATAGAAATGCATTTGAAGAGATGTATAATTCATATTATAACTTATTACCACTTAGAACAGTAGATAATATGCCGCAGATAAAACCTATACGCAGAGACGATAGAGGAGTAGATATGGTAGACCTAGATTATAAAGAACAAGTTAATGGAAGTAATGTAGGAATTTTTTTATCGAATTTTAGCGATGAAAAGAAAATATTCTTAATTAGCTCGACATTGATTGCAGAAGAAGTATATCTAGATATAAACTATCTATATGATATGGATACCCATAAATTGAGGAATACTGTGACTTTCAGTGGGGGGAAATGCCCCACATGTAGATGATGAGAAAAAACAAACAAGAGAACTCTTAGAAAAGCACAATATTTCAAAAGAATACTTACAGAAGAAATCAGACGAACTGTTAGATACAGTTTTAACAGATTGGCAAAGGTATAGCGGAAGTTCATATTCAAGGAGTAATATGGGAAGATTAACAATAGAAAAAGATGAGTTTTTGGGATAGTTTGGAGTTAATTACAATCCAAAAGTTTAACGATAGCTTTAATTCTTAAAAGAAAATATCTAATAAAATTATAGAAAAAGAGAACCATACTTATTTGAAGTATAGTTCTCTTTTTTATTAATGACTTTAGTCAGTTGAGGAGGCGGAGTCTCCGAAACAAAAAACCACCCGCTATGCGGGTGCGAGATAAAAGTTAAACAATTGAAAAAACATCCTTTCTTGATAAAATAAGAGTAGTTCAAGCTCTAAAAAAAGAAAGGATGTTTTTTATATGGCAAATAAACATAATAGTTTATCGCATACAAAGTGGTTATGTAAATACCATATTGTATTTACACCTAAGTATAGACGAAAAATAGAATATAATCAATACAAACGAGATATAGTAAATATAATACAAAGGTTATGTAAGTATAAAGGAGTAGAAATAATAGAAGGACATATAATGCCAGATCATATACACTTGCTGTTGTCAATACCACCAAAATATAGTGTATCAAGTATAATGAGATATTTGAAAGGAAAAAGTTCGTTGATGATATTTGATATGCATTCAAATTTAAAATATAAGTATGGGAATAGAAAGTTTTGGGCAGAAGGATATTATGTGAGTACAGTAGGATTGAATGAAAGTACGATAAAAAAATACATAAGAGAACAAGAAGCGCATGATATTGCGATGGATAAACTGACAACAAAAGAATATACAAATCCATTTGGAAATAAGAAAAAATAAAATAAACCCGTTTAACGGGTAGCGGGCGTTAAAATACAATAGGGCTTGAACGGATGTGAAAGCCAGCGCCTTGAGGTGCGTGTTAGTAACAAAGGGTTATACCCACAGAGAAAACCACCCCTTTTCAGGGGTGGTCCTTATTTGCTAATTTACCTAAAACATATATTTATAGGGTTAAATATTTTTAGTTATAGGGCCATCCCTAAATTCAAGTATCCTTTTAATCTTTAATTGTTAAGCTGTAGTATTTATAGTTTATATAAATTTTCACATATTCAAAGATATTTCCGTCAGAAAAATAAGTATATCTGTCGAACTCGAAACAAGGCTCACCTTCTTTTGCGATGAAGTCAGCAACTTCTTTTGGCGGATCAACTACAACTTTCATGTATTTTTTAGATTTTTCTTGGTGAATATCGATACGATATTTTTTTCTAATCATTGTTGCCAATTCTTTGAATCCGTCTATATCAGCTATATTGATGTCTGGTAAATATTTAAGTGGAATATAGTTAGTTTGATGAGCCCAACTAACATTTCCGATATATTTGATACGGACAACTTTTAATAGCTTTTGATTTTTTATTTTTAGTTTTGCGCAAAGCTCTTTATCTTGAATAATTTCTGCTTCTATAACGTCAGAGTGTTCAGAAACAGATTCTTTAAAGTGTTTGTGGAAGTTGTTGTTTTCTGTTACATAAACCTTTTTATTAACTAATGTTTTATTGACAAAACTCCCTTTACCTTGGATTCTAAAAATATAACCAGCTGTTTCCAACTCATTCAGAACGCGCACGGCAGTCGTGCTACTGACGTTGTAAATTTCCTTAATTTCCTTTTCTGTATAAAGTTGTTCTCCCTCTTTGAACATACCGGTTTGTATTTTCAAAATAATATCGTTAATAATCTTTTCGTATTTTTTCAAAAGTGAACCTCCTAGATGATAAATATAAATAAAATCCCCTAAAATTTAATGTATTAATTCAACTTTATAATATCATTTAAAAGGACTTTTGTAAAGCTAAAATAGAAATTTTTAACAAGAAAATTTTTATAGAGGATAAAGAAATTTTAGTGTATTTAACAAATGGCTAGTCAGAAAAAATGAAGGGAAGTGTTATAAATATAAAAAGAACCTAAATCCTAGATTTAAGTTCCTTCTTTATTAATTTATTTTTTAACAAATGGGCTTATTGCACCATATAGGGCTGCGTCGTTACCAAGGGATGCAGCTAAGAATTTAGTTTTGTTAATTTTTATTGGGTGTAGGTCTCTTACTTTTGCTTCAAGTTTGTTAAGAAGATAATCGCCTTGAGCAGAAACTGCACCACCGATGATAATATATTTTGGATCTAAAATACAAAGAAGATTAACAATACCACGAGCTACTTCGTATAACCACTCGTCAAGCACTTTTAGTGCGTTTGTATCTTCACGTTTACAAAGATCGAAGAATTCGATAACACTAAGACCATCATACATTTCGGCTTTAATTTTACGGTCAAGTGCGATAGTAGAGGCGCGTTGTTCGTATGTTGTATCAGTTTCAACATCATAGACAGATTGACCGATTTCTCCAACACCAAAGTTAGAACCGAATGGCAGACTGTTTAAGTAGTAAGCTCCACCGATACCTGTTCCTAATGCCATACAAAATACTTCATCAAGACCTTTTGCTCCACCTAGCCATTGCTCACCAAGTAGTGCGCAGTTTACATCATTATCGACATAAACATCTACTCCTAGGCGATCTCCAAAATCTTTTTTGAAGTTTGTCCCTACATAGTTTTTAATAGTTGGAGCGGCACGGATAACCTCCATGTTTATATTATCGATAACTCCAGCTGCTGATATTCCAGCTGCATTAAAATTATAGCTTTCACGGATTTTGCTAGCGATTCTAAACATTTCGTCAGTGATTTTTATTGTTACATTATCAGGTGTTTTACAAGTTTCGTAATGGATAATTTTGTAATTATCATCAAAAACAGCAAATTTAATACTTGTTCCACCAATATCTATTCCTAAATACATATAATACCTACTTTCTTAATTCCAGAGCCTAAATTAATTGTTTGTAAAAATAAGGACTTGTAGTTAAAGACTCTTTATTATAATATTTATTTTTAAAATGTTTTCAATGATATATTAACATAAAACTAGAAAAATAGAAATAGTTTCTTTATTTTTTAAGGTTAAACAAGAGGGGTGTTATACTCGAAGAGGGGAAAAATATAACGTTGAAAGGTTACAAGAAAGGTTGATTAGAAAGTTGGACTATTGATAAAATAGCCAATATAAGTTTTTTATGGTATTATATCAATGTGATGAAAATAGAAAATATTTATAATGAGGAGATAGCTATGGATACAATAGTATTTTTAGAGCCGGTGTTTGCAGAAAGAATATGGGGAGGAAGAAATTTAGAAAAATTCAACTACGCTATTCCTGAAGGAAATATAGGAGAGGCATGGGTAATTGCTGCACATGAAAATGGTAGCTCTTTAATAAAAAATGGTGAGTTAAAAGGCTTAACATTAAAAGAAGCCTATGAGAAAAGACCGGAGCTTTTTACTAAGAAAAAATACGATAAGTTTCCATTGTTGGTGAAAATTTTAGATGCAAGTGATTATTTATCTGTGCAAGTTCACCCAGAAGATGATTATGCTCGTGTGAACGAAAATGGGGAATTAGGGAAAACAGAATGTTGGTATATTCTTGATGCAGAAGAAAATTCAGAATTAATCTATGGTCATACAGCAAAAACGAAAGAAGAGTTCAATCGCGGTATTGATGAAGAAGAATGGGATGACTTGTTTATTAGAGAGAAAGTAAAGAAAGGTGATTTCTTCTATATTCCAGCGGGGACTTTGCATGCAATAGGAGCTGGGAACTTAATCTATGAGGTGCAACAAAATTCTGATACGACGTATAGAGTTTATGACTACGACCGTGTTGATAAAGATGGGAACAAGCGTGAACTACATATAGAAAAAACAAAAGATGTAACGACAGTTCCGTTTGAAAAAGTTCAACTAGGGAAAGAAGTTTACGAAGTTGGAAATATAAAAGTAACGCAGCTTGCTGAAGAAAGATACTTCGGTGTTTATAAAATTGAAGTATCAGGAGATGCAGAGCTAACAAAAAATGGAACAGGTAACCTATTTACAGTGTTAGAAGGTCAAGGACATATTACTGTTGATAATGAAGTATACGATATTAAAAAAGGTGATAGTTTTATTTTGACAACTCAGTGTAGTAACTTCCTGTTAGATGGAGATATGCTCCTTATAGGAAGTTATGATAGATAATTAAATAAAGGAGAAACGATGGTAAGAGATAGTCTTTCCATCATTTTTTGTGAATAAAGAAGATAAATATTTGTAAATATTAAGGGAGGGGGGATAAGTTTTAATGTGTTAAATAATCAGCCTTGTATTATTGAGGAAAATAAAGACTAGAAAGGGAGTTTTTAAATAAGAAAGAACAACAGATTACACTTTATTGACCAGAAATTTCGTAGCTTTCAAAAAAGAAGAAAATTAAAATTAATGCCTTGACAAACAAAAGTAAACGTTTTACAATATAATTATGTTAAAATTTAATGTGTTAAATAAAAAGTTAAAAAACAAATAACGGAGGTTTTTATAATGAAAGACTTAAAGGGATTGTATTCAGCTTTACTTATCCCATTTGATGAGAATGGTGAAGTAAAAGAAGAGGGATTACGTCAAGTAATCGAGCATAACATCAACGTTAGTAAGATTGATGGGCTGTATGTTAATGGAAGTAGTGGGGAAAACTTCTTATTAAATACTGCGCAAAAGAAACAAATATTTAAATTTGTTAAAGAAGTAGTAGGAGATAGAGTGAAACTTATCGCTCAAGTTGGATCACTGGATTTGAATGAAGCGGTAGAGCTTGCTAAATATGCTACAGAATTAGGATATGATTCATTATCAGCAGTTACACCATTTTACTATCCATTATCATTCAATGAGATTAAACATTACTACAAAACTATTATCGACGCAACGGATAACAGCATGATTCTTTACTATATTCCATTCTTAACAGGGGTGAAAATTAGTTTAGATCAATTTGCTGAATTATTTGAAGATGAAAAAGTTATCGGTGTTAAGTACACTGCTGCTGACTTCTATCAACTTGAAAGATTTAGAAGAAGATTCCCAGATAAACTAATTTGGTCTGGATTTGATGAAATGTTAGTTCAAGCGGCTATTACAGGAGTAGACGGAGCTATCGGTTCTACTTATAACGTAAATGGACAAACAAGTAAAAAAATCTTCGAACTTGCTAAAGAAGGTAAAGTTGCAGAAGCTTATGAACTTCAACATCAAGCTAACGATGTAATCGAAAAAGTTTTAGAACTAGGATTATATCAAACTCTAAAAGAAATCTTAAAAGTAAAAGGTATCGATGCTGGTTACTGTAAACAACCTATGAAAGTATTCGACCCAGCAAAAGTAGCAGAGGTAGAAAAATTAGTTAAAGATTACAATCTTTAATTTATTAACGATAGGGTGAATTTGGAAATAAGGAAAAATGTTAGGTAAAAAACCTAGAGTAAATATGTTAAAAATGGGAGGAAGGTACCATGGATAAAGTAGGATTTGGTACGTTAAACAGTATAGTTTTAGCGCTATATTTACTAGCTATGCTAGTAGTAGGTATGTATTTCACTAAAAAAGCCGGGGAAAGTACAGAGGCGTTTTTCAAAGCAGGAGGGAAGGTTCCTTCTTGGGCAGTAGGATTTTCAATTTATGCAACAACGCTATCTGCCATTACATTTATGGCGACACCGGAAAAAGCATTTAATGGAGACTGGACATATGCAGCAGGGAACGTTGCGATTATCGCGATTATTCCGATATTAATTTATTACTATGTTCCGTTCTTTAGAAAATTAGATGTAACAACAGCGTATGAATATTTAGAAGAACGTTTCAACCCAAGTATGCGTGTTATTGGAAGTGTTTTGTTCTCATTATTCCACATTGGTCGTATTGCGATTGTAGTTTATTTACCAACAGTTGCGATTACTTCAGTGTCAACAGTTAACCCATATTTAGTATGTGCGGCAATCGGTATACTTTGTGTTATCTACTCATTTATGGGAGGTATTGAAGGGGTTATTTGGACAGACGTTATTCAAGGAATTATTTTACTTGGAGGAGCTATTCTTGTTATTATTCTTGGGGTATACCAAGTAGGTGGTTTTGGGAATGTTGCAACAGATGCACTTGCTAACGGTAAAATCGTTACAGCACAAAAATTCAGCTGGTCATTTACAGCGTCAACTATTCCAATTATCTTTATAGGATCAATTTTTAATAACTTACAACAATATACAGCTTCTCAAGACGTTGTTCAACGTTATAGCACTACAGAGTCTATTAAAGAAACTAACAAATCAATTTGGACAAATGGATTATTAGCATTTATCACTATTCCAATTTTCTACGGAATGGGAACAGTTCTATACAGTTTCTACAAAGGGGCAAATGCTGTAACAAAATTACCAGATTTTATGAACGCGGAAGTAGTAGGGAAAGCAGCTAACACAACAGCTTTAGTACCTTACTTCATCTTAACTGCATTACCAGCAGGTGTTGCTGGATTAGTTATCGCAGCTATTTTAGCGGCAGCTCAATCAACAATTTCTTCAAGCTTAAACTCAATTTCGGCTTGTATTACAGTTGATATTAAACAACGTTTCTTCGGTACTAGTAAAGACGCTAAACAAGACGTTCTTTTAGCTCGTGTTATTATTATCATAGCAGGGGTATTAGGAACAATCGCAGCATTGTACTTCGTAAATACTAACCAAAAAGAAACTTGGGATTTATTCCTTAAATACACAGGTTTACTAGGGGTGCCTCTAGCAGGAACATTTGCATTAGGTATCTTTACTAAACGCGCAAATGGAGCTGGTGCATTATTAGGACTTATCGTAGCAGGATTAGTTTGTTACTATATCCAAGACTACACAACTTATGCAAAACAAAGTCCATTTATCTTCTCTGGATTCTCATTCTTAAGTTCATTAGTATTCGGATATATTTGTAGTTTCTTCTTCAAATCTACAAAAAATATCACAGGACTTACTATTCATACTAAGGATCAAGAATACGTAAAAGAAGCAAAATAATAAATTAATTTGATTAAATAACAAACTTACACAATAAAAGGCAGCCCTAAAATATTTAGGGCTGTTTTTTATAAATTAGAAAATAATTATTGTGATACTTGTAAGAAGCGGTTATAATTTAATTGCAGAACGAAATAGAAAGGAGTTTTTATGGATATTACTGAATATTTAGGAAGTTGGGATAGACCTTTGGATTTTGACAGTTATTGGGATAAAAAGCTAGAATTTATAAATAGTGTACCATTGGATTATGAGCTAACAGAGGTCGAGTTTTCAAACTTCGATAATGTAAAATACTACGATTTGTATTTTACAAGTTTTGATGGAGCGCGTATTTATGCAAAATTTATAAAACCTGTGAGTAATGGTGAAGTTCCAGCCCTATTTTATTTCCACGGTTATCCAGGATGTAATCGAAACTGGTTTGAAAAAACAGCGTATGCTTCTTTAGGTTATGCGGTTTTTGCGATGGACTTTCGAGGTCAAGGTGGAAAAAGTCAAGATATAGGTGGTATTCTTGGAACCACTGTTGCAGGGCATATAGTTGCTGGTATTGATGATGAGTTGGATAATATGATTTATGTTAAAAATATTCTTGATATGTGTTTGCTTATTCGTATTGCGAAAGATATTGAGGGGATAGATGCTAATAATATAAATTGTGCTGGTGGCTCACAAGGTGGGGGCTTTGCGACAATGTGCGCAGGTTTGAACGACATAAAAAAATGTATAATTCTTTATCCGTTTTTATCTGATATGAAAAAAGTTTATGATCTTGATCTAGATTTAGTTGCCTATGAGAGTATTCGTTATTATGCGCGCTGGTTCAGTTCAACAGGGGAAAATGATGAGAAACTATTCAATAGATTAGCGTATATAGATGCGAAAAACTTTGCGCCGAGAGTAAAGTCAAAAGTACTATTTGGAGCTAGCAATATCGATGTTATTTGTCCGATAGAAACACAGTTTGCAGTGTATAACAATTTGAATTGTGAAAAAGAGTTGGTTTTATATAAAAAATATGGTCACGAAAACATACCAGATTTTAATACAAAAACGGCAAGATTTTTATTAGACGACTAGCAAAGAGAACGAGTCTGCAAACTTACATATTTTGCTAAGTTGTAGAAAATCTAAGAGGAGGATAAGAACTAGTGAAATTAGAAAAAAATAGACAGTTTGAATATAATTTGAACAAAATTGCCGATAATCATCCAAGGTTAGATTACTATGAATTAACCTATACGGCAGTGGATAATTCAAAAATTTATGCAGAAGTAATGGTCCCTAAAGGACAAATACGTGGTTTATTTATAGAAATACCAGATTACAAAGCTTTCCCAAAAGATTATCTTAATCTGGGGAGATACGCAATACTTGATTATGCAGTAGCTTCATTACATGTTCGAGGACAAGTAGGGCAAAGTGAAAATAGACAACCGGCTTCGATTTATTTTCCATTTTTAAACAATCAAAATGATGAGTTATATTATAACTTTGTTTATCAAGATGCAATAGATTTAGTAACAATATTAAAAAAAGAATTTCCTGAATTAGAGATTAATGTTTTAGGAATAGGACAAGGAGCTAGTGTAGGCTTAGTTGCGGCTGCAGTAACAAAAGACATAGAAAGATTATTTATCTCAAACGCTCAAAATATAGATTTTGAAACTATTTTTAAAGAAAATGCTGACGTGGGAATTTACAAAGCCATTCGAGATTATAATCGTAATTTCCCGCAAAAAGAAGACTATATGTTAGATTGTTTAAGTGAAATAGACATTCTTAATTATGCAAAAGAAGTAGAAGCACAAGTTTATTATGGTTACTCACATCTTAACGTAAGAACACCGAAAAAATGTCAAGATAAATTATTGGAATTATTACCGAATAAAGAGATTATTCATTACCGAAAATTTGAACATGAAGTGCTTCAAGAACACTTCTTCGATGAGTTTGTTTTGAAAAAATTGGGAGAGTTATAAACAGAGGATAAAGTATAAGAAATGATTATATAAAAATCACCACTTAAGAATTTTTTTTAAGTGGTGATTTTTTAATTATTTCATTTTCCCAAGTTCTTCGATAAGTTTTTCTTCAGTTAATGCACCTGGGAATCTATTTGCTATAGTACCATCACTATTGATAAAAATATGAGATGGGAATGAGCGGATTCCGTAATTTATTAAGAAACGATCGTTAACATCAAATAATACTGGGTAAGTAAGGTTAAGTTCTTTAGCTTTTGCTAGGATAACATCTTTACTTTTATCGCTAGGATTTTGATTTTTGAAAACTTCATCGTTAGGAGAAGTAATAGATAAAAAGACAATATCTTCTCTAGCTTTTACTTTTTGATAAACTTTTTCAAGTTCTGGAATTTCGCGAAGACATGGACCACACCAAGAAGCCCAAACATTGATATAAACTTTTTTACCTTTAAAGTCGCTAAGTTTAACTTCTTTTCCATCTTTATCTATTACAGTAAAGTTATAAGCCTGAGTTGTTGTTTTCTCCTCTTTTTTTTCTTGAGAAGAGTTTGATGTATCTTCTTTTTTAGGTTCTTCTTTTGAACAAGCTGTTAAAAGAAGTGAGCTACTAAGTAAAGCAGCGCCTAATAGTGATAATTTTTTCATAAGTTAGTCTCCTTTTTAATTAAAATATCTCATAAGTGATACGAAAGAACCACTTAGTATTAATATACCAATTGTAATTAATATTATTCCTGAAATTATTTGTGTATATTTTAAAATATTAGTATGTTTCTTGAAGATTCTCAATAACGTAGATGCGAAAAATGCTACGAAAATAAATGGTAAGATAAATCCTAAGCAATATACTAATACCAAAATTATACTCATAATACCCGCATGGCTAGAAGCGTATAAAAATACACTTGCTAGGATAGGGCCAATACATGGAGTCCATGAAAAACTAAATGTAAAGCCCATTAGAAAGGCTAAAACTGGAGTAGTTTTATTACCTTTTCTTTTTACTTTATCTTTAATGGAAAACTCTTGTTTTAAAAAACCGATTTTGAAAATTCCAAGTTGGAGTAATCCCATAAAAACGATAAGTATTCCACTAACTATTTGTAGAGTTTTGATATTTTCGTTTAAGAAAATACTAATAAAGCTTGTTGCAAATGCTAAAATGAAAAATGTTGAACAAATACCTAAGATAAAGAATAATGTATTTGTAATGGTATTGCGTTTATTAAAAACCAATTCACCATGTTCATTTTGCTCTTTTTTACCAGCCAGTATTCCGATATAGATAGGTAAAATCGGGATAACGCAAGGTGATAAAAATGACAACAGTCCTTCTAAAAATAAAAAGGATAATTTCACAAGTGAAACTGATGTACTTAAATCTGTCATAAAGCCTCCCTTATTAGTGTATTAACAAGTAATATTAATAATTTTTTTTATTAAAAAACTTACACGCTAACTATATAATAAAATATGTATTAGTGCAATTTTTATGCCTCAAATATGACTCGAAAATTACGATAGTAAAGCTTTATGACAGGTTTTTATCACTATTATTACAAAACTGTTACAAGTATTGAAAAAACTTTTTCTACATCATATAATGGTATTACGTCAAAATTAAAACGAAATTTAAATGTATTTAAATGGAGTTAAAGACATATAGAAATTAAAGTTTTGAAATAACAATTTAGAAAAAATAGAAATTTAGAAAATATTATTAGAGAGCATTTAGCTCGAAATTAGATTTTAAGGAGAAATTATTTTAGATGAGTAAATTACAAAAATTAGTAGCAACAACGGCAATCGTATCAACAGTAGCTTTTGGTTTATCACAAGTAGCTGATGCTGATACTTATACAGTTAAAAAAGGTGATACACTTTGGGATATCGCTATTAACAATGGTACAACTGTTGACCAACTTATGCATGATAATAACTTAACTAGTTCATTAATCTTCCCTGGGGATAAATTAACTTATAATACAACTGTTAACCAAGTAGCTCAAGCAAAACAAGAAGGATACTATTCAGTAGTTTTAGGAGATACTTTAGGAAAGATCTCTAGTAAATTTGGTGTATCAGTAGATGAACTTGTTAAATTAAACAACATTTCTAATCCAAACTTAATCTACGTTGGGGAAGTATTAAAAATAGATGCGGCTGCAGCAACTAAAACGCAAACAACAGCAACAACTGTAGCAAAAGCATCTGTAACTCAAACTACATCTGCACAAACTGTAGTGAAAGTAGAACAACCAGTTAAACCAGCAGCAGCTCCAGCACCAAAAGCTGAAGAAAAACCAGCGGCAGCATCGGCAGCACCTGCAGTAACAAAAACTGCAGCTCCAGCAGCAACAACTCAAGTAGCATCTTCAAACAAAGGAGCAGCTATTTATCAAGCAGCTATGGCTCAATTAGGAAGAATCCAAGATTGTACAATGCTTGTAACTAACTCTCTTAAAGCTGTAGGAATTAACTTCCATGATTGGCCAGCAGGATATATGAGTTTAGGAACTGTTGTTCCAGCATCTCAAGCTCAACCAGGAGATTTAGTATACTATGCTAACGGTGGTTTAGGATTTGCTCATATCGCTGTTTATGCAGGTAACGGTCAAGCTATTCATGGTGGATGGAACGGAAACCAAACAGTTGTTAACAGTGTTAACGTTGGAAGTGGACCGGTATTTATCCGCGTAAGATAATTAGATAGAAAATAAAGCACTTTGAATATTTATTCAGGGTGCTTTTTATAATTCAAAAAAATACTATATAAAAAATAAGTCTTAAAGAGGAATTTAAGACTTATTTTTTAGGTAAGTGTATTTGTTAAATGTAAATTTGACTTAAGAAAGTTCAGTTTGTAGCAATTCTTTAAAACAAAGTCCAGCATCGTGTAAATCTTTTTGATCAGGATGTGATTTTGATTCTTTCACCATATCCACCAAATCTGGCGTAACTTTATGGATGAAATTTGGATCTTTCCATGATAGTATTTTAAAGACAATAAGCACTTTAGGATCTATTTTACCTTGGCAAACAAATGTTTTAAGGACGTCGTTACCACGTTCTTTCATAAAGTCTATATAATTGTTTATTGAGTTATCTGCATGGTAATGCTCTCGCGGTACCCCACAAGTAAGAAAAAGTGCTACTTTTTTATCTTTTATCTCTTGTGTATCTACAAAATTTTGCATTTTTTTATTAGCAGTTGTTTTATCTGTCCAAGCACCTAAGATGTATAGGTCATATTGTTCTTGTAGTTTTGTTTTTTGTTTTTTTATATCTAGTAAAGTTACATCTGCTAGATTTTTTATCTCATTATAGATAGCCTCGGCGACTTTTCTTGTGTTTTTAGTTTTGCTTGAGTAGGCTAGTAATACCTTCATAATTTACCTCCAAGTTGTAGTAAACTTATTATAACAAAAAATAAAAGAAATATATAGTAGATTTTACAAATAATTTCTTAAAAAATGTTACTAATTATATTGAGAGAAAATTGCTTTGTAGGGGTGGTTTTTTAGTGATATAAAACGAGATTTATTAAGGGGATTAAAGGTAAACAATTGCTAGATTACAGGAAGTATAGTATTATAAAAATTATGATATGGAGGTAGAATTGATGGTGAAAACTTTTGATTTGACGAGTAATGCATCCTTTATCACCTATAGGATAGAGACGTTGATAAAAATGAAGACTTCAAAGAAGATGATATATAATTTTGTTGAATTAGAGAAAAAAACAGGTAGTTTTCCACCGGAACTGGAATTTGTAACGGGTTTTTATGATGAACAAACGGGGAGCAGTGGAAGTTTATTTAGAAATACTAAATTAGATAATTATATTTTGGCTTATACAGGAACAAATTATTATTTTGATCGAGAAAAGGATTTGTATGCTGATGTTGTGGGTATTTGTCTTGGTCAGGGAGAACATTATCCACCATGTTATAGATTTTACAAGAGAATGACAAAAAAATATGGCGAAAATGTTATTTTAACTGGTCATTCTTTGGGTGGGAACATTGCTATGCGTGTTGCTTTAGAATATAATGTTAAGGAGACAATAGTCTATAATGCAGCACCGTTATATTTAAAAGATGGAGTTAATATTTTTATGACGCCAGATATGGATGAAGTTTTATATTCTGAAAGATTAACTGTATATAATAGAAAAATTAAGAAAATTGCTAAGAAAAAATTAGAATTTACGGGTTCTGTGAAGAGAATTGTTTCTGAAAGTGATATTTTCACGCGTATTTCAGAATTGTTGGATATAGGTTGTTATTTAGGAGATGCTTATATTATAAAGGATGCGGGAATTCACGGTATTAAGAGCTTTTTAGGAAGCCACCAAGAAACTTTAACGACTCTTTTGGAAAAAGGAGATATCAATCATAAAAATATTGTTTTAGAGTATAAAGAATTTTCATTAGAAGATGTTAAATTGTTAGGCTTGTTATCGAAAGATGTTCTATCATCTTTGAGTAATCAGATTAATGCAACATTACAGAGTGAAATAGTTCTGAATAATTTGAATAAAAACCCATACAATGTAACATTTAATCGATTTATACAGAGTGTGTTAGATGGGATTGAGCAGAAAAAATTAAATGTAAAGTAAATATTTAGTACGACTATAAGAGAAGAGTATACATATTTTATAGAAATAGATAATCAGATAAGGTGGCTGGAGGAGTTATATTCGAAAAATTTTAAAAAGATTGATAATATAGTTAATTACACCAATCTTATACATACTAGTTGCTGAAAAAAAATAAAAAAAATGATATAATATAGAAGAGTCTATACAAAAAAGTAGAAAAACTAAATAGTTAAGTAGAAAAAGTAGGCTATGAAATAATTTATAATTAAGGAGGAGCCCGGATGGCTGAATATAAAATTTTAGTAGTTGATGATGAGGAGCCAATTGCAAAAATTCTAGATTTTAATCTAAAAAAAGAAGGTTACGATGTAGTTATAGCGAATGATGGAGAACGTGCGGTTGAACTTGCATTTAGCGAGAATCCTGATTTGATTTTATTAGATTTAATGCTACCTAAGAAAGATGGTATGGAAGTTTGCCGTGAAGTTCGTGCGAAGAAAAATATACCTATAATAATGCTAACTGCAAAAAATAGTGAGATTGATAAGGTACTTGGATTAGAATTTGGGGCAGATGATTATGTAACTAAACCATTTTCTACAAGAGAGCTTATGGCTCGTGTCAAAGTAAATCTTCGTCGTGTTTCGAAACAACAAGAAGATGTAGAAGAGGAAAAAACAAGTGAACTGGCGATAAAAGATATAGTTATTTATCCAGATGCTTATGTTATTAAGAAAAATGGTAAAGAAATTGATCTTACACGTCGTGAATTTGATTTATTTTATTATTTAGCTCAACACCCAGGGCAAGTTTTAACTCGTGAAAACTTATTGCAGACTGTATGGGGATATGATTATTTTGGAGATGTACGTACAGTTGACGTTACGGTAAGACGTTTAAGAGAAAAGGTTGAAACTGATTCTTCGCAACCAGAATACATTATGACACGTCGTGGTGTAGGATATTTCATAGGTGAAGAGTAATGAATTTATTTAATTACAAGAATATTAATAGACGCTGGTTTTCGTCTATTAGAGTTAAGTTTGTTATTGTCTATGTTCTTGTGAATATAATAGCTCTACAACTGATAGGGCTATTTTTTACAGCGCAACTTAGAACTTCTAATATAAATAACTTTGAACAAAATATTATTGAACAAGAAAAAATTCTGAATTACCACATTCGTGAAGAATTGGATAAAGATGATAAAAAGAATGACAACGAAGAGCGAGTAGTTGGTGCGACAAATGGAGATAGTATTAAAATAGAAGGTGATGTAGCTTCGGTTAATGCTAAGAGTGGTATTGCCAAGCTTATTAGTGAATTTAATATACAAAAATTACTATCTGTTAGTATTATTGATAATAACTCTAAAATTGTGGCCTCATCATCTAAAAACAGAAATGATGAATATTTAGCTAAAAGATCATTTGATCCGTTGGTTAGCCAAGTGTTAAAAACAGGAGAAAGTGCAAAAAAAATTCAGAATAATGTTGAATTAGGGAAGAGGGTTTGGATTTATGTCAGCCCTATAAAGCAAGGAAATAAAATCATAGGTGTAGTATCATTGATGGCTGATATAGAAAGTGTTTATCAAGATGTTAATGGTATCACTAAAATCTTCATTATAGGGACAGTGCTATCTATTTTAATTACGACGATTATAGGTTTTGTTGCCTCGAAGACAGTTACAAGTTCTATTGAAAAAATGAGTTCTCAAGTTAAAAAAATGGCGGCTGGAAACTATGGTACGGTTGTTGGGATTGATACTAATGATGAAATAGGAGACTTGGCAAAAGTATTTAATAAGATTTCCAAAAGGATAGAAGAGGAACAGGCGGTAACGGAGACAGAACGTAGGAAGCTAGCGACTATTATTGAAAGTATGATGGATGGTATTATTACAACTGACAATAATGGCCGAATAATCTTGATTAATACTTCTGCAGAAGACATGATTGGTGCTCGTGATGAGGAGATTTTTATCGGGAAAGATGCGTTGAAAATCCTAAATATCACAGAATATGAACATATCGGAGATATTATCGAGGCGGAAGATAGTTTGCTTGTTAATACTTCGAAAACTGATGAAAGCTTGTTGTTGCGTGCAGAATTTTCAAAAATAGTTAAAGAAGAAAAAGAAAACTTGATGCAGATGTCAACCGAGTTAGAAGGGTATATTATAGTTCTTTATGATGTAACAGATCAAGAACGTCAAGAAAAAGAACGTCGCGAGTTTGTTTCGACAGTATCTCACGAATTACGTACGCCTTTAACAACGATGAATAGTTATATAGAAGCGTTGGAAGAAGGGGTTATAAACGATAAAGAACTAGCTCCACAGTTTATCGATACTATCCACAAGGAAACAAATCGTATGATTAGGATGGTTAATGAGTTAATGCAACTAGGGAAAATGGATATTAAAGAAGAGCATTATGAAAAAGAATTTATAGATATTAATAAGCTTATCGAGCAAATATCTGATAGATTTGAATTAACTCATCCCGAGAAAAATTTTATAAAACACACTTCAAAAATACCTATTTTTGTTGAGGGTGATCAGGATAAACTTACTCAGGTGTTCGATAATATAATGAATAATGCCATAAAATATTCTCCAAATGGTAAAAATATAACCATTCGAGTAAGACAAAACTATAATCATAATAGGGTTAATATCTCGATAAAAGATGAAGGTGTTGGAATACCGCTAGTGCATATTGATAAAATATTCAATAGATTTTATCGTGTTGATAAGAGTCGTCAAAGAAGTATGGGAGGAACAGGTCTTGGACTTGCTCTTGCTAAAAATATTATCGAGGCACATAAAGGGCGTATTTGGGCACAAAGTAGAGAAGGTTATGGGACAATTATTTTTGTAACCTTGCCTTGTGAACGAATAGATGACGAATGGTTATAGGGAGGATTTTTATGAAAGGTAGAAAAAGAGAACGATTTAAATCTATTTTATTAGTATGTTTGGTGTTTTCTAGTTTATTATTATCATATTCAATAATAACGTATAAACCGGATTATGAGTTGTTTGCTAGGCGAAGTCAACAAAAATTACCAGAAGTTGATAAAAACAATTTGGTTAGTTTTTTAATTCCGGATACTATGGTAAAAACATATCCAGGTATGCGAGAAGAAGCAATAGTGCCTAATTCTATCACTAAAGTAGCGACTGTTGAGGCTGTAAAAGATAAAAAGGTCCTAAAAGAGCTATTAATAGAACTAGCCGACAGTCAAAGTATTGAGGTTCGTGTACGTAATCGTAATATAGAAGATATTACAACAAATAATACTTCTGAAAAAATATCGATAAATTATCAAGAAACGTTGGATTCATCACTTGTTAAATCACTTTTCTTTTCGGAAGAAAACTCAAATGTTAGTTTGGAGTTTGACACTTTGGTAATGTTAAAGGATAGACCGAATATGTTGTATCTTTATAAAAAAGATGATAAAAACTATCTTCAAGTAACATTGAAAGAATCGCTTTATGATAAAATTAATGGAAAATTTAATGAAAATAAAAAAAATTATTCAAAATATAGTTTAAATAATAAGTTTATTTATTTAAAAGATGCGGATGAAGAAAAAGTAATTGATGAATATAGTGCTGAGGAAGTTAGTGTAACGCGCCTTGCAAAAGATATCTTTGAGAAAAAAGATGATGTTCGAGTTGGTGCTGATAATGAAATAACAGATGGGTATGCTATTTTGAAATCACAAAACCATAGAATAGTCTATACGAACCCGTCTAATGAGGGTGGCAAAGAGGTAGGGACTACGGTCGCGATAAATAATACCATTAATTTCTTAGAATTAGGCTATGCTAGTGATACAAATTACCAGTTAACAACCTCTCTTGATGGTATTACAATATTCCAAGAAACACATAAGGAGTCTATTGTTTTTAGTAAGGAAGGACATGCAGATATTGTTTCGGAAGACAATAGTAATGGTATATATCGTCTTACTTCTCCTAAAAGATTGACAAAAACATATCTATCTTCAAAAGAAGTGGGTCTTTTTGAGGTGGAAAAAATGGAATACGTTATTAACTACCTTTATAACAATACTAATTTGAAGAATGTAACGGATATAGTTTTAGGATATGAAAAGACGTATAATAAAGAAAATAATAGTTTTAGCTATACACCTGCATGGTATGTAAAATATAATAATCGATATATGAGCTTTAAGAAAATAAAAGAATTAGTAGCTGGAGGAGGGAAACTATGAATTGGGGTAAGATAAAAAGTCTGTTTATCTATTTGTTCATTATCTTAAACGCCGTGCTGCTGGGTTCTTATATTTATACAATTCAAAAACATAAAACAGAAATAGTTCAAGAAAAAGAAATTATTGAGAAAGCTATGAAGAGTGATAATATAACTGTAGAAGAAAGTACGAGTAAAAAAGATAACTTGGGTTATGTTAATGTTACGATAGCTAGTTTTAAAGATTTGAAGAAAGATAATGCCAGCTTAAAGTATGATGTTGAAACTTCTGATAAGGTATCTGTTTTGAAGGTCAGTTCGGATACGGCTATAACTAATGTTGCCAGAGGTAATTATCGTGCAGAGATAGATGCATTTTTATTAGAAAAGTTCAAACTAGGTTCTGAGTATACATTTTCTAGTTATAGTGCAAAGAAAAATGAGATAATTTACGAGCAACAGATTGATGGTGTCAGAGTTTTTGCGAATAAAAACGCTCGAATAGTGTTTGAAGTCGATTCTAATGGAGATGTGAAGAAATTTTCTCTTGCGAGTGTTGCCAACATAAAGAAAGATAAAAGTGAGACATTGGTGACTCAAACACAGGCGGTAAATAGGTTATATCATGAAGATTTAATTCCGAAAAGTTGCAATGTGAAAGCCACACTGGGGTATTATACTTATATTTCTCAAACAGAAAACCAAGTATTGATACCTACTTGGAGTGTAGTTATAACGGCGTCTGATGGGAAAATAAGTACATATTATGTAGATGCGATAAACCTTAATATCTTGAACAGACAAGGTACAAACACAAAAAATAAATAGTTTTGAATAATAAAAAAGACTAGGTGTTACTAAATAAAATATATCTAAACGGATAAATTATTTAGTAAGGTCTAGTCTTTAATTTTAGGATTTAATTATTCAGCAAGATATGCTTTAAGCATCCAAATATTTTTCTCTAATTGAGTTTTAACTCCTAATGCAAAATCAGATGTTCCTTGATCGCCTTCTGCTTCAGAAAGTTCCATAAGTTTAGAAAGATCTGCTTTTAATAATTCGAAGTCGTGGAAAACTGCAGCAACCATTTCTGAAGTAGTTTCTTTTTCAGTTGCTTCTTCGATAGTAGCTATTTCTAAAGCTCCTTTAAGTGTAGAAACTGGGCGTCCACCGATTGCTAATAGTCTTTCAGCAGCTTCATCTAGAGTTGCTGTAGTGTAATCATAGTAATTTTCAAATACAGTGTGTAGAGTATAAAAACTACGTCCATTTACATACCAATGGAAGCTATGTAGTTTTGTATAAAGTACTGTAAGATTTGCTACAAGTTTATTTAATTCGTTTTTATGTTTCATTTTTTAATCTCCTTTATTTCTTAATTATGCTTACATTATAACACTATGGATATGAGGTGTAAAGGTTAGTGCACCTTAACAGTTATTGGGAATTGTTATCAATAATGATTAATATAATACAAAGAAATGTATTTAGTAGAGATGATGTTTAATGGTTAGTTTTTATTTTGGTTGTACTTTTTAAAAATAAGAGTGCATTATTTGAATAGAGTGGGATAAGTTTGTTACAATAGGAACAAAGAGAGGAAGAATAATGGCTAAATTATGTATATTTTTAATTAACCTATATAGAAAATATATTTCGCCTTATACAAAGCCACGTTGTAGATTTTCTCCAACTTGTTCGATGTACGCGGTAGAAAGTTATAAGAGATTTGGTTTTTTCTTGGGAACTTATTTAACGATAAAAAGATTGTTGAAATGTCATCCATTGTATAAGGGGGAGTATTTTGATAATGTTCCGTTATTTAAAAAGGATATTTTCAAATATAATAGAAAAAAAGAAGACTAACACACTATTAAAATAGGTGTTAGTCTTTATTTTTTAGAAAACCGACAAAATTTGTTGTTCTGTCAGTTTAAAGGCGGAATTTGTGTTCTGGATAAATTGAGGTTATGCAATCGAGAATCGTCGAGGTAATTAATTTGAAATTAAGTTGCCCAACGATAATAACGGAATGCCCCTAAACTATAAGAGTATTTGTGATTAAGTCCTCATTATTATCCACAAATTCTAACTATAAGTGTTATTTTTCGACGCTATTTCCCGCATCTACCCATGCGGCAATTCCGCCCGGGAATCTATAAAC
Source organism: Gemella sp. 27098_8_92 (assembly GCF_041433685.1). Taxonomy (NCBI): domain Bacteria; kingdom Bacillati; phylum Bacillota; class Bacilli; order Caryophanales; family Gemellaceae; genus Gemella; species Gemella sp. 27098_8_92. The sequence goes on along the minus strand of NZ_JAPWBZ010000004.1, from coordinate 122,396 downwards.
ATTTTTAAAGCCTGCTTCTTTAGCTATAACAGCACCAACATGACTACGTTCGCAACCTACAAAGCCGCAGTAAAGAACGATTTTTTTGTCTTTATTATCACCTAAAGCTTTTAAGAATGCTTCTTTTTCTTCGGGTTTTACATCTTCTATTTTTACAGGTAAAACAGCATTTACTGCAGATTTAATATGAGATTTTTCGAAACTTTTTGCTGGCATTGTATCAACAAGTACCATCTCTTCTTTTCCGTCAAGAGCTTTTTTTAGTTCTTCAGCGCTCATAAGGTTGTAATCCCCAGTTTTCACCGCTTTTACAAGTTTAATAGCAGCTTTTTCTACATCTGCTTCTTTTCCATCTTTGTAAGTACGTGTAACTCCATCACCGCTACTACTACACCCCGCAAGAGATGCGGCTAATAGAATACTTGATAATGCAAGTGTAACTTTATTTGTTTTTTTCATAAGTAATATCCTCCTAATATTTTTACACTTTTATTATAACATACAAAAGTAGATAAATAAAATATTTTTAGTAAAAAAATTTAAGAAATAAGAATTAGAAACATAAGTTTTTCAGTTGTTTTTTAAGAAATTATAACGCGGATTATATAATAAATAATAAAAAATAAATTAATTTATTAATGATATATTTTTGAAAGAATAAATATAAAAAAGCAATGTAATCGGAAAGATATGTATAAAAAATAAAAATATAAAAGAGAATAGGTTTTAAAAATAGGATAAAGTTTTTAGGGGCTGGTAGTTACAAAAAAGATGAACCTAAAAATAGTTGAAAAAAATTTTAAAAAGGTATATTATATAAGTTAACAAAAAGCAATGGAGATAAGTGATGAAGGGAATCTCCAATTGATATTTTATTGTAAGCAAGGAGGTTTGTTTTATGAGAAAAAGAATACTAGGGACGTTAACTTTTATTGCGGCTGTTGGTGGGGTTATTTATATGAAAAATAATCCAAAGTATAAGGAAATAATTCAAACGGTTAAGACAGCTGATGCACGTGGTTTGTATGAGAGAATTATTTTTGAAAAAGATAAGCTGGCATTTACTACGAAATCGAAAATTAAAGATTATAAAATTGATTATGAAAGTATAAAACATATTGGGGAAAAGATTTTTGCTCGGCTAATAGTTAATAATGATGAAAAATTAAGTATTGATACCGTAATTAATGAGGGAGAGCCTTTAGTGGAAGAGGTAAAACACTCTAAAGAATTAGATGAATTATTAAAAGAAGAATAATTAATTATTAATTTTATTGTAGGAATTGGATATATAGATATCAATTTTTAAAAATTTATTATTATATTGAATTTTATATTGATGTATTTATTTAGATAAAAGTTGGAAATAGTTTTGGACGGCTTTTATCTTTTTTTCAGGAATTATATAGTATTAAGTTAAAGATAAGGGATATAATAACATAGCTAAATAGTTGAAGGAGTTTATAGCTGTTAATACAAGGAATTATACAGTTATCTAAAGTAAGGTTAAGAAGATGATTGAAATAATAGTAAATTCAAAACATAAAAAATCATTATTAGAGTTAGAAAAAATTGAAAATATCTTGAATCGAGAAAAAATTGAATATAGAGTTTTAAAAACGAGTGAAACAAAAAACGCGCAAAAGTTAATGGATGAGGCTTCTTCAAAGCAAATTATTGTAATTGGTGGAGACGGAACAATAAATGAAGTTATTAATAACTATCATGAAGAAGATATTATATACTTGGCGCAAGGATCAGGAAATGATTTAGCACGCTCATTACAATTAGAGAGAAGTTCCTCTTGTATAATAAAGTTGATAAATTCTAGTGATTTCAATGTATACGATGTAGGAGATGTGAATGGTAAAAAGTTTTGCTCAGGCTTCGATATTGGTTTTAATGCAGATGTTATAGAGCGAGTAGAAAAATCAAGACTAAAGAAATATTTCGGAAGTTATATTTATTTAGTTGAAGGTGTTATAACTATTTTAAAACTTAAAAAATACTATGCCAAAATCCAAGTAGGAGACAATATTTTAGAAACAAATAACTTGCGTTTACTAAACCTAATGCTTCAACCATATGAAGGTGGTGGAATTAGATTTTCTAATACAGCTACAGGACGAGATGGGCAGTTTCATATTATGATAATGGCTGATATGTCGTGGTTTAGATTTGTTTATAATTATATCTGCTTGTTATTACATAAACATGATAAATTAAAGGGTGCTCGAATTTTAAAGGTGGATAGTTTATCAGTAGAAACATCGCAATCACATTACCAAATTGATGGCGAGTTAGTTGCTAAGGACAAAAAGATGCAACTTAAATGTATTAAAGAATTTTACAAGATAAAAAAAGAAGAGAATTTAGAATAATAGCGTAACAGTGGTGAACTGTTACGCTATTAACTTTTTTTGTTGGATCGTGGTTGGATTTATTTTTAGCACAGTAATAAAGGAAGCGGGAGAGGATATTCTTTTATCCTTTAGCATACTCCATTGCTCTAGCTATTTTTGGTTTAGCAGGTTTATTAGTAATATCAAACTCTGTTAAAAGATTTTCAAAGGCTATTTTCCCTTTTTCAAAGCTAGTCGCTTCAAATTCAAGTTCATAATCAACTATATCTTTTAGGAAGGTTGTTTTATCTAGTACCAATAACCCATCTTGAGTTTTTACTTCATAACGCTGTGTTTCAATTTTTTGGATTAGCATTGGTGTTTTTATTTTTAAATCAAGTCTTTCTAACTCGCTCATAATTTCGTTAGGTAAGGTTGGTAAAACAGTTGGCTCTTTCGGAAAACTGTCATCAAGAGGGATGTTGATTTCGATATTTTGTGTAGCCCCTTTGATTTTTAGAGTCATTTCCGTTTTGTTATTTGTATAGCGAATACGCAAGGCAGAATTTGCCTTTTTGAAGCTTTCGTTGGTATCATCATAATAAAAGTTTTTGTTGATTATTTGCTCTTTATTTGCTAGGTTAAAGGCAGCATATAGCTTTTTATATTCTTCTTCGGTTAATAAATTTTTAAATTCTATTTCTATTTCGCGCATTACAGTTCCTTTCTGTTACAGATGTAGCTATGTGTTATTTTTTCTTTTCTAAAGCAAGGATAAATGGTGCATTATTTTTTTGATTGATAAACTGATAGCTTAGTACTTCTATTTCTTTTTGATCAAGTTTTGTTAAATGGTTAAGCAAAGCTTGTTTTTCTATTTTCCCATTTTCATGTCCCCAGTAAACAACAACCACGATACGTCCGTTAATTTCAAGGTTGGTAAGAAATTTGTCTATTGCCAGTAAAGTTGTATCCGCAAGAGTAGTTATTGTGTGGTCTGCATTAGGTAGGTAACCAAGATTAAAGACAACAGCTTTAATCGGCTCGCTAATATAGTTATCAAAGTTGCTATGTGAATCTAAAATGACTTCACATTTTTCAAGGCAGTTGTTTGTTTGTAGTAGTTTTAATGTAGAATCAATCGCTTGTTGCTGAATATCAAAAGCGTAAACTTTCTTTGCTGCACTTTGTGCTAAAAATAAGGTATCATTACCATTGCCACATGTTGCATCAACAACAATCGAATTTTTATCTATTACTTCTTTCAAAATTTTCTTACTAAATGTGAGAACTTTATCCATTTTCTCTATCCTCTTTCATTTCGTTAACAATATCGCTAAGTTCGTAGTAAGTGTCACATGCGATAGTAAAATCTAGTGAAGTATTGATGATTTGAGCGAGTATTTTTGCGTTATCCGCTGTGTAGTCATCAGTACGGTCACTATTTTTCTTTAATTTTGATACTAGATTTTCAAGTTTGTTAATAAGGTCATCTTCAGTAATTTCATCTTCGTCATTATATTCACTAGTGTAGTTTTTAATATTATAGCTTAGTGAATTTTTTAGCGGTGGGATATAAAGCGCACGCAGGTTGTTTACTTGTTCTCCAACTTCAGCAGAAAGTTCTTGTAGTGTTGAGGTGTAAATATGCTCATCAAGAGCCCCAGCTTGCTCAATAATTGTAACAATGTGGTCATATGGATAAATTTCCATGAGTTCACAAGAAACAGTTGCAGCAGTTATATCATCGTAACATTGGGTAATAAGCAGATGATTATGCGGATTAACAGAGCTAAGTGTTTCAGGAGCTGTTGCATCAGCAAGGGTAAATCCTTCAACAGGATCAAACTGTGCAGCGTTGAAACAAGAATCTAGAAAACTCTCCCCGCCGATAACTTTAACATTTTTACCATTTTTAATAAGCAGTTGTGTAGTAAGTTCGGCAACCATAGGGTGCCCCGGAACAAGATACATAACATCATTTTTTTCCGCTGCCTCTAGTATATAACTAGCAATGTTGCTATAAGTATTTTCAAAATTATCATTTTCAGTATAAAATTTATCGCAAGTTTCAAATAAAATATTGTTCTGTTCTAAAAAACCAATTGCTGGATGTTCTTTTGTGCGTGCGATAATTTTTGCCGAGGTGTTGTTTAATAATAAGTTTTTAATATTTTCTTTAATGTTTGAACTATCATTAGGTCCAAGTCCGATAATATAAATCATAAGTTGCTCCTTACTTGTTAATCTAATTGTTTAGTGGCTTAAAAATAGCCGATATAATCATATTTGCATTATAATTACTTTATTATTCTTTAACATAGTTATTATAACATAAATAATCTTTTAGGTTCATTAAATTATAGTATTAGAATGAGATTGTTGATTAATTTACATATAATATTCAAGGTGTTATAATTAAGCTATAGCAAAATATAAAAAAGGAGGATTTAAATATGTCAATCAAATTATTAAAAGTTGCTAAAGCAGCATTAAAAACACCAGGAGTTTTTGCAGGAGGAGTAGCTTTTGGAACAGTAGGGCTTAAATTATTATCAAGCAAAGATGCCAAAAAAGGTTATTCAGTAGTTTTATCAAAATTATATAAAGCAAAAGATGGAGTAGAAGGAACTATTTCTAATATTAAGCAACATGCTGACGATGTAGTTGCAGATGCTAAAGATTTATATGATAAAGAGAAGAAAGAAAGTAATTTATTAGAATTAGAGGAAAAATAACATGGAATTTAAAATATTGCATCTATCGAGCGGGAGAGCGAGAATTAGAGCGAATTTTCGCTTAACACCAGATGTAAAAGCATATTTTAAAAAACAAGCGAAGAAAATTCAAAATATAAACAAAATTGAGTTTTATCAAGATGAATATACCTTTGCTGTTATTTTCAAAACTAATCAAAATGAGTGCCTAAAGAAATTTTTAGAACTTATAGATGTAGAGCAAATTAGAGGTTGTTACGAAAATCCAGTTTTAAAAGCTGAGGATACACCTTATACGATAATAGCGGATGCGGTATTTTGGCGAACAGTATCAAAATTATTTATTCCACTCCCATTAAGAACAGTTTATATATGGTGGAAGGCGTCTAAATATTTTAGAGATACGTTAAAATTATTAGCTAAAAAACAAGTTACAATGGAGACGCTTGATTCAACGGCGATTTTTGTTTCATTAGTAACAGGAGCGCGTGAAACAGCTAGTTCGATTATGTTTATTTTAGAATTAGGGGAGTCTTTAAACAATTGGTCAGAGAAGAAATCTGTAAAAGAACTAGAGAAAAGTTTGACTTCATTTGATAAAGAAGTTTGGCTGGTAGAAGATGAAGGTAATAGAAAAATACCAAGCTCAGAAGTAAAAAAAGATGATATCATTTTGATTTCTGAGGGGAATGAAATTTTATTTGATGGTATTGTTGCTGGAGGCGGAGCAAGTATTGATGAGAGTTCATTGACAGGAGAAAGTTTTCCGGTAACCAAAAAAATTGGTGATAAAGTTTATTCCAATACTATAGTTGTTCATGGGGAAATTAAACTTAAGGTAGAGAATCCGCAGGTTAATGGTCGAATCTATCATCTTATTCAATTGATGAAAGAGTCAGAAAGTCGTGAAGACACATACCACTATAAGTATATAAAATTGGCTGATAGTATCGTAAAATACAACTTTATAGCGATGGGACTGACATATCTTTTTACAAGATCGTTCGCTAAAGCAATTTCGTTTCTATTAGTAGATTATTCTTGTGCTTTGAAGTTATCTACACCTGTTGCTTACCTCACTACTATAAAAAATTTAATAGATAAAAAAATAGTGGTGAAAAACTCAGTAACGCTTGATAAATATGGAGACATAGATACTTTTGTTTTTGATAAAACAGGAACAATAACTGTATCAAGACCGTATATTCGAGAGGTACTACCATTTTATGAATATTCATATGAGGAAGTTGTAAAAATAGGAGCTTGTTTAGAAGAACATATTTACCACCCTATCGCTAGTGCAGTTGTTAGTAAAGCCGAAGAAGATGGTATCGAACACGAGGAAATGCACACAGAACTATACCATATTGCCTCTAGAGGTATTGTTTCACATATTGATGGAGAAAAGGTTGTTATAGGAAGTAGTCAGTTGATAAAAGATGAGAATATTCTAGTTACAGTTGACCAAGAGCGAATTATAGCTGAAAAACAAGAACAATACAATTTGCTATTCTTAGGGTACAAAGGGAAATTGATTTCTATATTTTGTATAGATATTCCACTTAGGAATGAAGCAAACTCCGTGCTAGCTGAACTTAGAAATAAAGGGAAAAAGGTTGTCTTATTGACTGGAGATAACGACGTTAGAACCAATAAAATCTTAAAAGATATAACATTTGACGAAGTATATACTAATATGACACCTGTAACGAAGTTTGAATATATAAGAAAAGAAAAAGAACAAGGACGTCGCGTGTTAATGATAGGTGATGGACTGAATGATTCAGCAGCATTATCAGAAAGTGACATTAGTATTGTTATGAGCGAAAGTGCTGATTTATCAAAACAGATAAGCGATGTAGTTTTACAATCAGATTCTCTTGATTCATTACTATTGTTGTCTGATGTTTCTAAAAAACTTCGCGCTCAAATGAGTAGTAATGTCAAAGGAACAATTACTATAAATAGTTCATTGATATTTTTAGGGCTTGTAAATGTTCTATCACCTAATTTATTAGCGTTATTACATAACTTAACCACGTTTGGAATAGTTTTGAAAAATTTTAAAATAAAATAGAATATGAATAAAAGAATGAGAGGATTTGATGAAAAATCCTTTCATTCTTTTAATTTTCCAGAAGAAAATAAAATATAAGGAGTTTATCGTCTTAATATGCTATAATATTGTCATGAGTAAAAGCCGAAGTAAAGGGGTGATTAAATGGGTAATAAAGTTAGCGAAAATATCGGAAAAGAAATAAGTGCTAAAGTAACTAAGGTCGAAGCCAATGGCTTATATTTTCAGTTAGAAAGTGGAGATCAAGCGTTCTTACCAAAGGAAAATATGCATGTAGGGAAGAAGAAAAAACTAACGGAAATTTTTTCGGAAGGCTTTGTAGTTAATGCAAAGATAAAAAATATCAAAAAAGATAAGGTTATTTTAACGCAAAAAGAAAAAGTAGATAGCACCCCAAAAACAGTAGAAGCTACAAAAGCTAAACATAACAAAAAGAAACCCAAAAAGTTAAATCAAGATAGTGTTAAAAAAGATAAAGAATCGAAAATTAATGAACAGCCTAAACAACCTAAACAAGAGGAAAATGTACAAGAAGAACCTAAACAAAAGACTCTAAAAGATTTGAAGAAGTTACAATATATAGGTAATATGAAAATCTCAGTAGGGCGTGGGAAAAAATCAAATTTAACGAAACTGGCAGAAGAAAAAGAAGAAGTTATTGAACTACCGAAAGTTCCAGATGGCTTATTAGATGATATAATTACCTCTACAGCCGAAGCAACCGAAAAATTTTCAAAATTAGTTGAGGATTTAAAAGAACGAAGTTTGTTAGAAGAGGGAGGACGTTAAGATGAATAGTAATGTAGAACTAATTGAGAATTTTGATGTTCTATGGACTAAAGAAGATAGACTTGCCTTAGCTCTTTCTGGTGGAGTAGATTCGATTGTTCTTTTTCATCTTCTAGTAACAAAATACCGTCATACTTACAAAGAATTAGTCGTTTTTCATATAAATCATGGGCTTCGCAAAGAGTCTTATGAAGAAGCGGAGTTTGTAGAAAAATTTGTAAGTAACTATGATATAAGATTTTATAAAAAAGAGTTGGAGATGAATTCTCTAGCGCGAGATAAACATATTTCTGAGGAAATGCTTGCACGAGAACTACGCTATAAAGCTTTTAATGAAATGGCGGCTAAAGAAAATATTACTAAGATTTTAACCGCGCATCATAAAAATGATCAGGTTGAAAATATTTTGATGCGCCTATTAACAGGTCGCAGTATGGATTATAATTTGGCAATAGATAATAAAGGCAGACATGGGAACTTAACTATTTATCGTCCGCTATTAAATGTTCTAAAGGAAACTTTGGAACAGTATGCTCAGAAAAATAACTTGAAGTATTATACGGATGAAAGTAATTTTGACACAGATTATACGCGTAATAATATTCGCCATAATATTATTCCGTTATTGAATGATATTAGTACGGCGAGTTTTGATAATTTAATTAATTTTGCCAAGTATTATAAAAATATTAACGATGTGTTAAAAACTAGGTTACTAGCCAATAAAGATAATTATATTTTGGAAAAGAATCAAAAAAAAGTAGTATTACCAAGGACGGACGTTTTAAGCCTAAGCGCTGAAGAAATATATTTTTTACTAAAAGATATTTTGATGGCAGATTTAGGTGTTTTTGATGTAACGCAACGCGCACTTTTTAAAGTAGTTGAACAGTTGCGCAATAATTTGGGTAATAAAAGTTACGATTTGAAAAATAATTTAAAAATAGTTAGCGAATATAGTGTCATATATGTTCATAAAATTGAAAAAAAATGTTATAATGATAAGATGGAATTAATTATAGATGATATTTGTAAAGATAAAATTTATAAATTTTGTCAGAGTGAATTTCTAATAACAACTAATAATGAAGAAGCAGAGATAGGTTTTAATAAAGAAGACTTACCGCTGCTTATTACAACAAAACGCCAAGGAGACAGGCTTCGACGCGGTAATATTACAAAAAAACTTTCAAGATTCTTTATTGATGAAAAAATTCCGAAAGAAATTCGTAGTCAGATCCCAGTTGTCCGTAGTGGTGAAAAAGTGCTTGGAATAATAGGTTTAGATACTAAGATTAATAAAGACAAAAAATATGATTATTATATAAAAACGAAAGGATAGAACAGTGGAAAATTTATTAAAAGACATAGAAGAAGTTTTATTTAATCATAAGGAGATTGTTGCAGCTAGTAAAAGAGTTGCTAAACAAATAGAAGAGGATTATAGAAATAGAGATCAAGAGCCTGTTCTTATTTGTACATTAAAGGGAGCTTTACCTTTTATGGCAGAACTTATGAAATATATAGATATTCATATAGTGACTGATTTTATTGATGTTTCTAGTTATCATGGTGGAACTAGTTCAACTGGAACTGTAAAAATTAAGAAAGATATTGGTATGGATATTGAAGGACGAGATGTAATCATCATTGAAGATATTGTTGATACTGGAAGAACTCTTAAAGCGCTTATTAATAATTTGAATGAACGAAAAGTAGCATCGGTTACATGTGCATCTCTAGTAGATAAACCTGAAGCTCGTATTGTTGATGTTGAGGCAGATTATGTTGGTATAGTTGCACCAAACGCCTTCTTAGTTGGATTTGGGTTAGATTATGATGAAAAATATAGAAACCTACCATACATAGGTGTATTAAAAAAAGAAATTTACTCATAAAAGTGAAGAATTAGCTTAAGTAAGAAGTAACTAGGAATATTAAAATTAAAAGTCAAAAAAAGTCAAAAATTTTAGTTTGATTTTAAGTGAGTTATGTTAGAATATTTCTTGAGTTAAAATATATTAAACTTAGATAAAAATATGTTAAAATTAAGATACTTTTAGGAAAATAGGAGGACATTGTCTATATGAACAATAAAAAAAGACAAAACCCTTTCCTTGGGATGCTTGCCTTAATCGTTATTGCAATTGGATTATTTGCCTATTGGCAGCAAGATTTACCAGGGACTACAGAAAAATTAGACTACGCTAAACTTGTTCAAAACATTAAAGATGATAAAGTAAAAGAGATTAGTCTACAAAGAAAAGATGAAAACTATAATGTAAAAGGAACTTTGTCAGATGGCAACAAGAACTTTGAAGCATTAGTTCCAGCTTCTGATAATGAGGTTCAAAAACAAATAAATGAAAAAGCTAAAGATGGGAAACTAAGCGTAGTAGAATATAAACCAGCGGAAAAAACTGGCGCTATTCTATCATTCTTAGGAAATATTATTCCGTTTATTCTGATGATGGGATTACTTTTCTTCTTTATGTCACAAATGCAAGGTGGCGGTGGAGGTAAAGTAATGAACTTCCAAAAATCTAAAGCGAAAAAACTTGAAGGTGGAGAAACTAAAGTTACATTCAAAGATGTAGCTGGTGCTGACGAAGAAAAACAAGAACTTGCAGAAATGGTTGAGTTCCTAAAAGACCACCGTAAGTTTACGAAAATGGGTGCGAAAATTCCTAAAGGTGTTTTATTAGAGGGACCTCCAGGAACAGGTAAAACATTATTAGCTCGTGCTGTTGCTGGTGAAGCAAAAGTGCCATTTTTCTCAATTTCAGGTTCGGACTTCGTTGAGATGTTCGTAGGGGTTGGGGCAAGCCGTGTTCGTGATCTATTCAAAGAAGCGGAGAAAAATGCACCATGTATCATTTTCATCGATGAGATTGATGCAGTAGGACGTAAACGTGGAAGCGGAGTTGGAGGAGGAAACGATGAACGTGAACAAACTCTTAACCAACTTCTTGTAGAAATGGATGGATTCGATGGGGAAAAAGGTATTATCGTAATCGCAGCGACTAACCGTGCTGATGTTCTAGATAATGCACTTCGTCGTCCAGGACGTTTCGATAGACAAATTAAAGTGTCTACACCAGATGTGCGTGGTCGTGAAGCTATCCTTAAAGTTCACGCTAAAAACAAACCACTAGCAAAAGATGTTGAACTTCGTTCATTAGCAGAAAAAACACCAGGATTCTCTGGGGCTGACCTTGCTAATATCTTGAATGAAGCTGCACTTCTTGCTGCTCGTGAAAATAAAAATAGTATAGAAAAAGCTGACTTAGATGAAGCTATGGACAGAGTAATTGGTGGACCAGCTAAACGTAGTCGTATCTACACACCAAAAGAAAAACGTTTAGTTGCTTATCACGAAGCAGGACACGCTATAGTAGGTATGGTTCTTGATAGTGCCGATAAAGTCCAAAAAGTTACAATTATTCCACGTGGAGATGCTGGTGGATACAACCTTATGATTCCAGAAGAAGAGAAATACTTCCAAACACGTACAGACCTTATCGACAAGATTTGTGGATTACTTGGTGGACGTGCAGCGGAACAAATCTTCTTTAATGAGGTATCAACAGGAGCTCATAACGACTTCGAACGTGTAACAGCAATTGCTCGTGCGATGGTTACTGAATATGGTATGAGTGAAGTTGTAGGACCAATGCAAGCTCCATTCCATGATCCATATGGTGGACGTCAACTTTCAAGTATTGGTAACTACTCGGAAGAAATGTTAAAAGAAATCGATATTGAAGTTCGTAAAATTATTAACGAATGCTACACTAAAGTTCTTCATATTATCGAAACTCATAGAGAACAATTAGAACTAATTGCACAAACGCTTATCGAAGTTGAAACAATTGATAGAAAAGAAATTGTTGCTCTTTACCAATTTGGAAAAATGCCAAAAGACTTAGATGAGAAAGAAGCAGAACAACTAGATAAAGTAGTTAATAAAAAATACTACGAAGAACAAGCACGTCTAGCACAAGAAGAAGCTGCAAAAGAAGCTAAAGTAGCAGAAGAAAAAGCTGAAACTACAGAAGAAGTAGAAGTTATAGACGTAGAAGCAAAAGAAATAGAATCAGAAGAAATACCGTCTGAAGAAATAAAGCAAGAAGACAAACCTTCTGAAGAACAATAAAAGAAAATTCCCGTAGAGAAATCTGCGGGAATTTTTATGTTTAAGCCAATAGTTCAAAAATATTTCTAACATTAACTCTGCTTAAGTTTATTGAGTTAGAATAGTATATGGAAAAATGATATAATAGATTTTATAGTGTTATCGTTTAGAGAATGGATTAGAAATTTTGAAATGATTTATAGAGATTAAAAGGAAGAAAGTTGAATATCGGAGGACAAATGAAGTATTTAACAAGTGAAGAAGTAAAAACTTCAAAAAAGAATATTAGTGTAATAAAATCTTATAAAACTACCAGAGAGATTATTACTTCTAATATTTTTACTTTTTTTAATGCCATGAACTTGGTTTTAGGGCTTTTTATCGCCACGACTTTAAGATTTGAGAATATGTTATTTCTAGGAGTTATCGCAGTAAACACGGCTATTGGGATTTATCAAGAAGTTCGTGCGAAAAATGCCCTTGCAGAACTTAGTCTGTTAGGACGTAGTAAGTATCGTGTTAATCGAGATGATGAAACGGTCGAAGTAGATTCTGAAGAAATAGTAGAGGGTGAGTATTTACACCTTAATCTCGGAGATCAAGTGCCTGTTGATGCTGAGGTCTTACATGGTAGTATAGAGGTTGATGAATCTTTATTAACTGGAGAAAGTGATAATATTTTCAAGGCAGAAGGCGATAAACTTATGAGTGGTAGTAACGTAGTAAGTGGTAGTTGCCTTGTGAAAGTTCTTGCTGTTGGTGATGATAGTTATATTAATAAACTGGCAAAAAGAACAAAAGCATTCAAAAAATATCCATCAAAATTGCGTGATTATATGGATGGAATATTAAAGGTTATTTCTGTTTTATTAATACCAGTTGCTATTTTATTATATGTTCGAGGAGCAAGTCTAGGTCGTAGCTATGTGGACATCGTTTTGCATAGTGCAGGAGCTCTTGTTGGGATGATTCCGGAAGGATTAATTCTTCTTGTTAGTGTTTCTTTGGCTGTTGCAGCGATGAAACTAGCACGTCGTAAAGTTCTTGTTCAAGAGTTATATTGTGTAGAAACACTTGCACGAGTAGACGTTCTTTGTTTTGATAAAACAGGAACAATCACAACTGGGAATATGAATGTAGTGGAAATAGATGACGAAGTAGGAGAAAAACTTTCGAGCTACTTAGCGTATTTTGAAGATGAAAATGCAACATCAAGAGCACTTAAAAAATATTTAAACTGTGAGAAAAAATGGCAAGTGGCAGAACTAGGAGCATTTTCTAGTAAAAATAAATACTCATATATCAGACTTGAAGAAGGTGGAACATACTTTTTTGGAGCGTATGAGTTTTTAGGTTTTGACACTCCGATGACAGAGTACTATGAAAATCTAAAACAACAAGGATTTAGGATTTTATCATTAGCTTATACAAAAGACAACATAGATAAACCAACCAATATGGAGCTTATTGGTCATGTTGTCCTAAGTGATGAGATAAAAGCAAATACAAAAGAAACGTTTAAGTATTTTGAGTCACAAGGCGTAGCGGTCAAGATTATTAGTGGAGATAATCATATCGCAGTTCTTGGAGTTGCCAAAAAGGCTGGGTTTAAAGAAGATGCACGAGCTATTGATATGACAAAAGTATCAGAAGAAGATTTTGAAAGAGTAGTTTTGGAAAATGATATTTTTGGACGTGTAACACCAGAGCAAAAACAACATATGGTAGAAGTGCTTCAAAAACATAAGAAAACAGTAGCTATGAGTGGAGATGGTGTCAATGACGTACTAGCGCTTAAAAAAGCTGATATTAGTTTTGCGATGAACGGAGCGACTAGTGCGGCTAAAAGTGTTTCGAATATTGTCTTTTTAACAGATGATTTCGATGTGTTCTACGATATTCTTATGGAAGGTCGTCGTGTTATCAACAATATTCAAAAAGTAGCCTCACTATTTTTAACAAAAACATTTTTCTCGATTACTTTCTCAATATTAAGTGTAATTTTTGCATTAGAGTTTGCGTTTATTCCGATTCAATTTACGATAATTTCAGCAATAACAATAGGAATTCCATCGTTTTTCCTAACGTTTGAATCGAATAAAGATAAAGTCAGCGATCACTTTATGCGCGATATATTAACAAATGCTGTAATAGGAGGAGGAGTGCTGGTATTAAGCGTTCTGTTGACGAATTTTGTAATCCATAATCCAGCACAGGTAAAATTTATTTGTTTCTTACTTGCCCTTATAAATGGATTGCTTATGGTAACTAAGGTTAGTTTACCATTCAATAAATATAAAGCAGTCCTATTAGTAGCCTTAACATTTGCAGCAGTGGTGGGGATATTTGCCAATATATTTATTTTGAAAAATCATTTTAATCCCCTAACTATAGGACAGATAACCTATGTTGCTTTAGTTGCGATAGTTATCGCAACAATTCATTATATGACAAGAAGAAAAAGATTAGTATAGAGCTAGTATAAATAGGTTAGTTATAGGAGAAATATACAAAAAATTCCCCGTTTAAGAGGTAAAGTTACTCTTGAGCGGGGATTGGTTAGTATTATTCAATAAAAAATTTATTATTAAATTTAAAATTAATGTTTAAACTAATGTAGATTATGAGTAAAGATGCTTCTTATATATATAAATAAAAGAGGAGTAAGAATTATTATCTATTTTATATATTTTAGTTTAGGAGATTTGTAATTCTTTTAATTAATTTTTAATGAATCGGAGTATGATTATAGTATCAATTTACATAAGGGTGTAATATAATAATTTAAAGATAATGGAGGATTTTCCAATGAAAAAACATAGCATTTTAAATGATCCGTTCCTTAATAAAGGAACTGCCTTTACACAGGAGGAGCGAAAGGAACTAGACCTTATTGGGTTATTGCCCCCTTATATTCAAACTATTGAAGAACAAGCGGCACAAACCTATGCGCAAATGCAAACAAAAGTAAACGATTTAGAAAAACGTCTATTTTTGATGGAGATTTTTAATACAAATCGCACGCTTTTCTATTATTTATTCTCTCAACACTTAGAAGAGTTCAATCCAATTGTGTATGACCCAACAATTGCAGATACTATCGAGGGTTATAGCGATCTTTTTGTTGAGCCACAATATGCAGGATATCTAGATATTAATCATCCTGAAAATATAGAAGAAACCCTTAAAAATGCAGCAGATAACCGTGATATACGTCTAATAGTAGTTACTGATGCAGAAGGTATATTGGGGATTGGAGATTGGGGTGTTAATGGAGTAGATATTTCTGTAGGTAAACTTATGGTCTACACAGGAGCGGCAGGAATCGATCCTTCTATGGTTCTTCCGTTAGTTATTGATGCAGGAACAAATCGTGAGGAATTACGTAATAATCCGAATTATCTAGGTAATCGTCATGAACGTGTACGAGGAGAGCGATATTATGAGTTTATTGACCAATTCGTCCAAACTGCTGAACGTTTATTCCCTAAACTTTATTTACATTGGGAAGACTTCGGGCGAATGAATGCGGCGAATATACTGGAAAAATATCGAAAAAACATCCCAACATTTAATGATGATATTCAAGGGACAGGTATCGTAACTCTAGGAGGTATTTTTGGAGCTATGGATATTACAGGTGAAAAATTAATTGACCAAGTGTATCTTTGTTATGGTGGGGGAACTGCAGGTGCAGGAATTGCATCACGTGTACTACGTGAGATGGTAAGTCAAGGGTTATCTGAAGAAGAAGCATATAAACGTTTCTTTATGGTAGATAAACAAGGGCTTCTCTTCGATGATATGGATGATTTAACTCCTGAACAAAAACCGTTTGCTAAAAACCGTGCTAATTTTCCAAATGCTGATAAATTAACAGATTTATTAGAAGTTGTTAAAACTGTTAAACCAACTATTCTAGTAGGAACTTCGACACAGCCGAATACTTTTACTAAGGAGGTAGTCGAAGCTATGTGTCAAAATACTGAGCGTCCATGTATATTTCCGTTATCAAATCCTACTAAATTAGCAGAAGCATCAGCAGAAGATTTGATTGTTTGGTCTGATGGTAAAGCGTTTGTAGCAACAGGTATTCCTTCTGATAATGTTATATATAAAGGTGTGGAGTACATTATTGGTCAAGCTAACAATGCCCTTATATATCCAGGGTTAGGGCTTGGAGTGTTAGCATCAGAAGCTAGCCTTTTAACAGATGAAATGATTGGTGCAGCGGCACACTCATTAAGTGGAATTACAGATATTACTAAACCTGGAGCTCCAGTGTTACCTCCGTTCAAATATGTTGCAGATGTTTCTATTAAAGTAGCAGAAGCGGTCGCTAAAAAAGCACAAGAACAAGGATTGGCTCGAGCTCAAGAAAAAGATATGGCGAAAGCGGTTCGAGATTTTAAATGGATTCCAAAGTATAAATAATTAAAAAGAAGTATCTTAACTCATTATGAGTAAAGATACTTCTTTTTAAAATATAGATTTGTAAAATTCTCCCCAGTCATGCATACTCTTACTAATAGGATCTAGAGTTTTCCCTAAATCTGTAAGTCTGTATTCGACGCGAGGTGGCACTTCTGGGAAAACTTCTCTTTCTATAATTCCTTTCTCCTCTAACGAGCGAAGGTTGGAAGTTAATACTTTTTGGCTGACTCCATTAAGTGATTTTTTTAATTCTCCAAAACGTTTAGTACTGGTAAATAAATCTCTTAAAATTAGTATCGTCCACTTGTTACTCAGTAAAAGTAATGTGACTTCAACAGGATAAGCAGGAAGATTTGAAGGTAGTTTTTTATTCGGCATATTATTCTCCTAAAATAATCATATATATTGATTTTATATTATATATACAATTAAGGTCAAAATAAAATAGGTTGATATATTTAAAAATTTTTTCTTGATAAATATATTCTTCTACTTAGCTCGTTGTGGAAATAACACAGCTAACCCTTGATTATATACCGCTTGTATCAATGATGGCCAAGCATTTTTTGTGGCTTTTGGTTCCTTTCCTTTTGCGATATTTTGCATAAGAACTTGATAATATACAATACCAAGGAGAGAGCCAAATATTTTATCTAACTTCTTAACTCCTGTTGATACACGTGTAGTTTCTACAATAGTGTAAGTTCCTTGTTTTATTTTATTAGGTATATTTGGATCAATTGTCAGTGGACGAGCGATACCTATAAAATCAGTAGTATTATCATTTAATAATGTGTTCATCGCATTAATAGAGCGGATACCGCCAGTAACGACAACAGGGATTTCAATTTTTTGTTTTAGTTTTTTGCTGTATTCTGCGAAAAATACTTGATTAGTAGATTTACTTGTAGCGCCCATCATCGCAGGTCTTTCATATGTTCCTCCTGAAATTTCAACAAAGTCTAGACCTAAGTTAGCTAATTCAATTATAGTTTTTAAAGAATCTTCTTCTGTAAGTCCATCTTCCTTAAAGTCGGTAGAGTTAATTTTTATTCCGATAGTAAAATCTTTTCCTAATTCTTCTCTCATCCCAAGGTAAATTTCTTTTAAAAATCTCATTCTATTTTCTAGAGAGCCACCATATTTATCAGTTCTTCTATTATCGTGTGGAGATAAAAATTGACTAATTAAATAACCGTGTGCTGCGTGAATTTGAACCCCAGGGAAACCTGCTTCTTTTGCAACTTTCGCAGAAGTTACAAATTTTTGAACAAGTTCTTCAACTTCACTAGTCGTTAGTGCGCGTGGAGTACTAAATAATTTATTAAGGCCATTTCCTAAAGGTATAGTGCTAGGTGCAACTGTCTCTTTAGCTATAGTTTTTGGGACTTGTTTACCAGGGTGATTTAATTGCACCATAACCTTAGCACCGTGTTGCTGACCTTGTTTTGCCCAATCTTTAAGAATTTCCATATTAGAATTTTTATCAAAAACTATATTTCCTGGTTCTGCAGTTCCTTTAGGGTCTACCATGATATTCCCTGTAATAATTAATCCAGTTCCTCCTTCAGCCCAACGTTTGTATAATGTAGCAATATTCTTTTTAGGTTGAAAATCTCTTGTGCCCATTCCTTCACTCATAGCCGATTTAAAAAATCTATTTTTTATAGTAGTTCCATTTGGCAATGTGATAGGGGTGAATAGTAAGTTTTCTGTCATTTTTTCATCTCCTTACTTTTATATGTTTAAACTATTCTACTATAATAAAAAATATTTAGCAATATAAAAAGGGCGTTAAAATTAGGGTGATTAAATAGTTTATTTAGAATTTATTAATTAATGGTAACTTTAAAGTAACTTACAGATGTTAAAGTGCCTACTTGTTAACTGGAAATCATGGTGTTAATATATAATTGAAATTAAAGAGATAGAGAGTTGGAAAAAAATGGATAAAATTTTACAAGCGAAAAAATTAATTGAAGAAGCAGACGCAATAGTAATAGGAGCTGGTGCAGGGTTATCGGCTGCAGCAGGATTAACGTATAGTGGTGAGCGTTTTGAAAAGAACTTTAAAGAATTTATAGATAGATATAAAATGACAGATTTGTATTCTGCAGGTTTCTATCCTTTTAAAACATCTGAAGAAAAATGGGCATTTTGGAGTAAACAAATTTTAGTAAATAGGTATACAGATGAAGGGATAGAATTGCATAGAGATTTATATAATATCGTGAAAGATAAAGATTATTTTGTTTTAACAACAAATGTTGATAGTAAAGTTGAGATGAGTGGTTTTGATAAAAGCAAAATTTTTGAAGTTCAGGGTAATTTCGGAGAATTTCAGTGTTCTGTGCCATGTCATAATAAAGTTTATAATAATAAAGAACAAATATTAGAAATGCTAAAAGAACAAAAAGATTTAAAAATACCAACAAGATTGATTCCAAAATGTCCAGTTTGCGGGGAAGAAATGGCTATGCATCTTCGTATAGATGGTACATTTGTAGAAACTAAAGAATGGCATAAACAAAGTAATGCGTTCTACGATTTTTTAAACAAGAATCAAGATAAAAAAATTGTTTTACTAGAGCTTGGAGTAGGCTTTAACACGCCGATAATAATAAGATTTCCATTTGAAAGATTAAATAAAATCCTACCAAATGCTTCATTAATCCGTGTTAATAAAGAAAATTTTGAAGTAGAAGGGGTTTTAACTATAATGAATCCAATGAATGAAATCTTTTCGGAATGGAAGAAGCAATTAACGTAGGTATTTAACTAAAGTATTAAGGAAGAAGGTGGCTCGAATGGAAAAATTAGATTATCTAATAAAAACATTAAATTCTAATATAGGAGTTCCTCAAGATAAAAAGGAAAAAGAGGATTTACTTAGAACGCTAATGAACATTTGGGAAGTTGAGGAATTACCTGATGAATTTTACAGACGTCAAGATGAATATTTACAGGAAAAGTTAGCTCAAACGGAGTTAACAAGCCTAGAACAATTAATAGAAGTAGAGAAAAATATTTATCTTTGGCAAGGTGATATAACAACGCTCAAAGTTGATGCAATAGTTAATGCAGGGAATAAAGCTTTACTTGGATGTTTTATTCCACATCATCGTTGTATAGATAACAAGATTCACTCTAAGGCAGGGTTGCAACTAAGAAAAGAGTGTTTTGATATTATGCAAAATCAAGGGCAATATGAAAAAACAGGACAAGCAAAACTAACAAGCGGTTATAATTTGCCGGCTAAGTACGTAGTGCATACGGTAGGCCCGATAATTTATGATAAGGTAGAAGAACGTGATAAAGAATTGCTCGCATCATGTTATAGAAATTGTCTGGAACTTGCAGTAAAAAACGGTATAAAATCTATTGCATTTTGTTGTATAAGTACTGGAGAATTTCGTTTTCCTAATGAGCTTGCAGCAGAAATAGCAGTATTAGCTGTAAGAACATTTTTTAAGAATAATCCAGAATGTGAAATCAAGGTAATATTTAATGTTTTTAAAGATAGTGATTTTAATATTTATAGAAAAATTTTAGACTAAGAATTTGCTGATAAAATAGCGAGTAGATATATTAAAGATTCATAATTTGTGAGTCTTTTTTCTTTGACAAAAAAGAGATTTTATCTTATAATAGTTCTAAATAGAACGATTAAAAAAGAGAGAAGAAAAATGAATTTTTGGGATCAACATAAAACAATTACTTGTTATTATGCGTTGCTTACTAAATCTGTTTGCGATAAATTCAATCTAACGCAGATGGAGTATGCTGTATTGATGTTTTTGCATAATAATCCCCAGTACAATACGGCTGCTGATATAGTGAGGGAACGCAAGTCTACAAAATCACATGTATCAACTACATTAAAATTGCTGGAAGATAATAGCTTTGTTATGAAAAAACAGAGTGCAGATAATAAGAAAAGAATAGAAATAGTATTGTTAGAACCAGCGCAAGAAATAATTCAAGCAGGGCTTAATGTACAAAAAGAATTTATCCAAAATATATTTCAAGGACTTACAGAAGAAGAAATGGCTATTTGGAAAAATATTTTTGTTAAGATGTGTAATAATGCCGAAAAATGTTTACAGGATAGATAAGAATGGAGATGAAACCATGTTTAGTGTAAAAAAGAGAACTCTTTTATTAATAGCAGGAATAGTATGGTTTATAGCGGGATTTAATGTAGCAAGATTAGGGTTTTTATCATATTTTATGATAAAATCTCAGTGGTATTTCTATATATTCTCTATAATAGTTTTTGCTTTGTTTGCGAAAATGTTTTTCAAAATGAGTATGAATCATACTAAAAGGATAGTTTCGTATGAAGATTACAGACCATTTTGGCACTTTTTCGATTTAAAGGCGTATATTATTATGACTTGTATGATGAGTATGGGAATAGGTTTCAGAATAATGGAAATTTTCTCAGATAATTTTGTTGCATATTTTTACTCTGGACTTGGTTGTGCTTTGACGCTTGCCGGAGTGATGTTTTTTATAAATTATCTTTGTTACGCAGAAATAGTAGAGAATCTGCCAAAAACATTGAAATAAAGTATTTTTTGAGTCACATTTCTTGGTAAGATAACAATAGAAGTTTGAAAAAGACTTGCAAAAATTTTGCAAGTCTTTTTAATATTATTCATCTTTTGCAAAAAATTCAGTTGCACGAACAGCGCGCTTCCAACCTTTGTATAATTTTTCACGTTCATTCTCTTTCATGGCTGGAACAAATAGCTTTCCAGCAGAGTTAAGATTTTTAATTTCTTCAAGGTTTTTCCAATATCTAGTTGCTAGTCCAGCAAAGAATGCAGCTCCAAGAGCTGTTGTTTCTAGATTCTCTGCGCGTGCAATTTTCACTCCTAATATGTCAGATTGGAATTGTAGAAGGTAGTTGTTATGTGCAGCTCCACCATCTACTTTTAGTAGTGGAATTTCAACATTGGCATCTATTTTCATTGTGTCAATAATATCGCGTACTTGATAAGCAATGGATTGTAATGTTGCTTTTACTAAATCTTCTTTTGTTGTAGCACGAGTTAATCCGAAAATTGTCCCGCGAGCTTCTGGATTCCAATACGGAGCACCTAAACCTGTAAATGCAGGGACAAGATAAACATCGTTATTATTAGAAGAATTGTAAGCTAGTTCCTCAGTTTCTGACGATTTTTTTATAAGGCGCAAACCATCTCGTAACCATTGAATAGCACTTCCTGCGATAAAAATAGAGCCTTCTAATGCATAGTAGATTTTTCCGTTAATACCATATCCGATAGTTGTCAGTAGATTATTTTTTGAAAGTTGCATACTTTCACCGATATTCATAATAATAAATGAACCAGTACCGTATGTATTTTTAATCATACCTTTATCAAAGGCAAGTTGACCGAATAATGCCGCTTGTTGGTCACCTGCTAGCCCGCTAATTTTAACTTCTCCCCCATAAAAATGATAGTCGGTAGTAATCCCGTAAATTTCAGAATTAGATTTTACCTCAGGTAGCATAATTTCTGGAATATTTAGTAGGTCTAAAATCTCTTTATCCCAAGTCAAGTCTTGGATATTGAATAACATAGTACGTGCTGCGTTTGTATAGTCTGTAACATGAGTTTTTCCACCTGTAAGCTTCCAAACTAACCAGGTATCTATTGTTCCAAATAATAATTCCCCTTTTTTTGCGCGTTCCTGAGCTCCTCCTACATGGTCTAAAATCCAACGGACTTTTGTTGCAGAGAAGTACGCATCAACAACAAGTCCAGTTTTTTTATGTATTAAATCTTTATAACCATCTTTAACTAATTTTTCAGCAATAGGAGCACTTTGACGTGATTGCCAAACTATTGCATTGTAGATAGGTTCGCCAGTTTGTTTATCCCAAACAACAGTTGTTTCACGTTGGTTTGTAATACCAATACTATCGATTTGTGTTGGTTTAATCCCGCTTTCAATAAATACTTCAGCGATAACGGATTGAACTGAGTTCCAAATAGCATTTGCATCATGTTCTACCCAACCTGATTGTGGGAAAATCTGCGGGAATTCCTTTTGACTACTTGCAACTATTTCTGCTTGTTTATTAAATATTATCGCCCTTGAGCTTGTTGTACCTTGATCTATTGCCATTATATATTTTTTCATATCACACCTCGAAAACCTTTTTCATTCTAATTATATCATTTTTATAGAAAAAATCTCTAATAATTAAAAAATATAGTTTGCTACATTAAAAGTAATTACCTCCAGATAATAAAAATATCTGAAGGCAATTTTGCTTATTTCAATAAAATTTTATTAATAGTATCTAGGATTGCTGTTTGTTTTTATCTTTATAAGTTCTTTTTATAAAAATAATAATCTCTGCTGTTAAAAGTATTAATACTATTTTAATAAGTTGTGGATAAAATAGACAAAGTATAGCGGTCAAAAGTAATATAAATGAAGCGAATTTAGCTCCACCTTTTAATATACCACCACTTGGTCCTTGTATTTTATAATATACAAATCCAACTACCAAAGTAGCGACTAAAGTTCCCCAAAATTGATCATTAGTGACAAAAATTCCCCAAATTTTTTCCATAATTATACCTCCGAGAAGATTAATAAATTTAACTTCTATTTCGATAGAATATTAATAGTTTTTAAACTGACTAACATATAAGCACTGATATAAGCAAGGTGCTACGAATATCCCCTATATAGCTACAATATATCATAAAAATAAGTAGGTGTAAATTAAAAGTATAAGTGAAATTTAGAAAATGAAAACATATAAAAAAAGAGGGATTATTAATATCTATATTTAGCAAAAATATATAAGATGAAGCGAATATATATATGAGTTTAAAACTGTTAAATAAAGATAAGAGACATTTTTAAGAAAAAATATAAAGTTATTAATTGCGCATTGTTACTATTATTTAAATTTTGGGAAATTTTCCTTGTTGTTATAAAAAATAATAGATTTTTTAAATTATAAGATAAAAATTAGAGAAGCTCCGTTTTGATTTTTAGCAAATAACTAGCGATTTTTCTTATTTTCTTATAAAATAGATAATAATGTATAGAGGCTTTTAAGGGCTGATATAAAGTTTGATTGAATCGAGAAAATACAAGGAGAAAAAATGAATTCTTTACACACATCATTGGCTAAGTTATTAGCGAAGTTAGAAAATAAACAAGTTTTAACAAAAAGTAGTGCGAATATAGGAAAGTTCAAAGTAGAAGAATTGGCAAGTTATATTCGTGATCTTTTCATAAAGGAATATCCGGAAATAGAAATAAGAAGACTATTAGAAAAAGTACATTATGCCAATACCTATGAGGATAAAGTGTTAAAAGAAATTGCGTTTTTAGTTGATGAAATTAGCGAATATATGTTTAAATTAGAAGTAGCTAATCGCGATTTTGTAGTAGGATATTTTAACACACTTATTATTGATCCAAAGATTGAACCAACAGAATATAATTTTGTTTTGATGGAAGTTGATAGCCTAATTGAAAATAGTTTTGTTGAAGTGCCTGAAGAGGAATAAAGATGAAAATTTTAATACCGACAGCGAAAGAATTAAATAAAAAAGCACAAGAAGTACCCGAAGAGCTTTTAGGTGAGAAAACAAAAAATATTATTGACGAATTTGCTGATAAAAAGCCAGAAGAACTTGCTAAAATATACAAAATAAAAGAAGAGAAAGCTCAGGAAGAATATGTGCGTTGGCAAAATTTAGCAAACTACAGCACAAAATCTTATAAAGCATTAGAGCTTTTTAATGGTTTAATGTATCGAAATATTAGTCGTGATAACTTTACTGAGGAAGATGCAGAGTATACAAAGAAAAATGTGTACATCACAACTGCTCTTTACGGGGTTATAAATGCCTATGAGGCAATTCATGAACATCGTCTTGATTTTCTACAAAATGTAAAAATTAAAGAGAGTTCTTTAAAAAATTTTTGGCGCGAAGATTATGACAAAAATGTAAAAAATGATAAGATTATTATTTCTTTATTGTCAAGTGAATTTGAGGAAGTTTTTTCAAAAACTATACGCGATAAATTTATTAAGATTACTTTTATGGAAGAAAAAAATGGAGATTTAAAAATACATTCGACTATCTCTAAAAAGGCACGTGGTAAATTTTTGAGTGAGGCAATAAAAAGAAAGATTACTAATATAAGAGAATTAGAAACTATAAAATTTGATGGTTTTGAGTACAAGTCTGAGCTTTCGACTGAGAACAATTTGGTATTTGTAGCTAAAAGATAAAAGCACAGATAAGGAGAATTTAAATAAAAAGATAGGAGTAGGGGAAAAGATTTAATGAAACAAGAAATAGATACGAAGAAGCTTTACTATGGTTTTCCAGTTATTTTAATTGGCTATAAGGATTCTAAATGGCGTTATAATGTAACGACATCAAGCTCATCATATACATTAGGTGATATGATAACTATTGGAATTGGAACTAATAGTAATGCAGAGAAAAATATAAAAAAATATAAAGAATTTACGGTTAATATACCTTGTCAGGAAATTTTGAATAAGGTGGAAATTGCAGGTTTCCATCCAGGACAAAATAAAATAGGAATGGCAGATATAACGTATGATCCTGGAAAATATGTTGATGCGCCAATATTAGATGAATGTATTTTATCTATTGAGTGCAAAGTTGAACATATAGTTGAATATGGAGGATATACTAACTTTGTTGCTAGTATCAAGCGCCGTGTAGTGGAAGAAAGTGTTATTGATGAAGAAGGTAAACTAAAAGGAGTAGAGTTTAATCCTATTTACTTCGTTGGGGACGAGCATCAAAGAGTATATCGATATTTTAATGATGAAAGTAGGAATTTAGGAGATAACATTGGTTGTTCATCGGAAGATGATGGGCCGACATGCGGTTAATCATAAGTAATCTGCTAATTTAGTTAAGGTTTAACTTATGATGCTAGAGCATAATAATTTTTAGAAGAAAGGAGGATTTTTATGGCTTATTATAATTTACAAGTTCATAGTGCATACGATTTACTCAATAGTACGATAAAGTACAAAGAATTGTTTGAGAAGCTAAAGAGCGACAATCAAGATTCGGTAGTAATAGTCGATCCTAATATGTACGGAGCGATAAAGGCTTATAAAGAAGCTAAAAAGACTGAAACAAGTTTAATTTCGGGATTAGAAGTTAAGTTGGGATATGGTATTAGTTTTTTAACCTTTAATATTTTATGTAAAAATGAAAGAATGTTCCATAAATTATTTGAGTTATCAACTCGCTTTTTGAACGAGGAAGAGTTATCGTTAGAAGTTTTTTTAGCGGAGATGAAAGATTTTAAGGATGATTTTGTTCTTATTGTTACTAGTGAATTAAGAGACAGTATAGAATTTAGTTATCTTCAAGAACAGTTAATCGGATATGATTTTTACTTTGGGTTTAATGAGAAATATAATTATAGTATTTATACATATTATGATAATATCGTTTATACTAAACCAAGTTATTATTTAAATAAAGACCACTATCAACAAGTAGTTGTAGCGCGGGCTATAAGAGATAATACTAAGTTGAATATAAGAGAATTAACGACAACTATTGGAGATCATTTTGTACGTAGCGTACAAGATTTTTCTTTACTTTTAGAGTCAGATAATGAAGAATATACTTTTATACTTCAAAAATCTCTAGATAATCAGCAAAAAATAATAGATAAATGTTATTATGAATTGGAATTTTCAGGTTATCATCTTCCTAAATATATTTATGGAGAGCATGAAGATGTTTTTGCAAAAATGTCTGCTAAGGACTATCTTCGATACTTAGTTCAAAAAGGAGCTAAGGAAAAGCTTGTCGGAAAAGATTATTATGCATATAAAAAGCGTTATGAGTATGAGCTTAAGATTATCGATGATATGGGCTTTAATGACTATTTCTTAATCGTTTATGATTTTGTTAAATATGCAAAGGATAATGGGATTTTAGTTGGAGCAGGACGTGGTAGTGCAGCGGGAAGTTTGGTTTGTTATTTACTAAATATTACCGAAGCTGATCCACTTCAGTATAACTTGCTTTTCGAACGTTTCTTAAACAAAGAGCGTATTTCTATGCCGGATATCGATATTGACTTCCAGGATACGCGTCGTGATGAAGTGATAAAATATGTGGAAGGAAAATACGGAGAAGATAAAGTTGCACAAATTATTACCTTTACAACATTTCAATCAAAGAGTGCTGCTAGAGAAACGGCAAGGATACTCCAGTTTAATGAAGAGGATTTGAAATTTATCAGCAGTAATGTAAGTTCTACAAGAACATTAACCGAATGCTACGAAGTATCAGAAAATCTTAGAAATTTTGTTAATAAAAGTGATTTGAATAAGCGTTGGTTCTCTATTGCGTTAAGTCTTGAAGAATTGCCGAAAAATCCTTCGGTTCACGCAGCGGGTATAGTAATAAGTGATGATAAACCTTTGATTAAACATACGCCATTGGCTGCTTCAAATGTAACAAAATATTTAACACAGTGGACTATGGATGATGTTGAAAGTGTTGGACTTTTGAAGATAGACTTTTTAGGAATTCGTTACTTAACGATGGTTTCAAATATAGTTGACCAGATTAAAAAAGATAATCCTAATTTTGATATAACGAAGATTAATTATGCTGATCAAAAAGTATATAATTTATTTACGCAAGGAAGAACGGAAGGTATTTTCCAGTTTGAATCAAGCGGGATGAAGGAAAAACTTCGTTTGCTTCGCCCGACAGAATTCAATGATATAGTTGCGATGAATGCTCTTTATCGTCCGGGGCCTATGGCGCAGATAGAGACGTATGTTCGAAGAAAACATGGTGAAGAAAAAGTTGTTTATCCGCATCCTCATTTGGAAAAAATATTAAGGGATACTTATGGGGTTATTGTTTATCAAGAGCAAATTATGCTTATTGCGGTAAACTTCGCTCATATGTCACTGAATGAAGCTGATAATATGCGTAGAGCGGTGAGTAAAAAGAAAAAAGAAGATTTGGAATATTACGGACGAATTTTCATTGAGAAAAGTGTAGCTGCGGGATATGACCTTAATATCGCTAAGAAACTTTTTGACTTGATAGTAACATTTGCTAATTACGGATTTAACAAGAGTCACGCAGTTGTTTATAGTATGCTTGCTTATCGTTTGGCATACTTAAAAGTTTATTATACAAAGTATTTCATGACAGCTCTTCTAAATAACGTAATTAGTAGTGAGAAGAAAATTAATGAGTATAAACAAGAATTGAATAATCTAGGGATTACCTTGGCTAAGCCAGATGTCAACGTTAGTTTAAGTGATTTTAGTGTTTATAAGCAGGATATTGTTTTTGCATTAACGGCGATAAAAAATGTTGGTTATCGCAGTAGTTATGAGATTGTTCAAGATCGACTTAATTTCGGGAAATATCAAGATATAGATGATTTCCTAAAACGTATGAATAAAAAAGTTGACTACCAAGCAGCGCAGTCATTAGTTAAGGCTGGAGCATTGGATACTTTTGGTTACAATCGTGCAACACTTATGAAAAAAGTTAAAGATTACTATGAAGATGACCGTAAGTATATAAATAATGTAAGAGTAGCCTTATCAGCAGAATCAGGCTTAACTTTGAAGGTTGAGGAGATAGAAGATTATCCGATTGCTGAAAAAATTCAAATGGAAAAAGAAGTAACTGGTACATATTTCTTGAAGCATCCAGTTCAAATAGAAAAAGAAAAATATGCTTATTTACCTCTTCGATATATTGGGCGAGATGTAAGTGATAGTTATGTTGAAGTTATTACGAAAAAAGAGATAAAAACAAAAAAAGGTGAGTATATGGCCTTTTTAACAGTTAATGATGGAAAAAATGACTATGATGTTACGGTGTTCCCTAGTGTATATAAATATGCGAGTGGTTTTATTAAGGTTGGAGAATTTTCTGTTATGACTTTGAAAAAGCAAATTCGCAACAATCGAGAACAATATATTTTAGAGAAGATAGCGAGCTTAAAAAATTATAATGATTACTGCTTAAATAATATAAAAATAATTTACATTATAGAAAGTAAAGATGTTTTGGAATTATTACAAGAACATAAGGTAGAAGATTCTGGTGTAGAAGTGGTATTATTCCAAAATAATAATACAGATAAGGCGCGTAAATTCTACATAGAAAATGAACAATTATTTGTTCATAAATTTTTGAATAAATTCCCTGGAAAACGCATTAAAATAGAATATTCAAAGAAATAAGAAAAAAAGAAAACAAAAAACGCACAATACAATTTTTTCACTAGAAAAAAAGTATAAAATATGATATTGTTGATAAGTAAATTTAAAAATATTAATAATTAAATTGAAAGAAGGTAAAACTAAATGAAAAAAATCGCAGTTTTGACAAGTGGTGGAGATGCACCGGGAATGAACGCAGCGGTACGTGCGGTTGTAAGAACAGCAATCTATAATGGTTTAGAAGTTTACGGAGTATATCAAGGATACAAAGGTCTAGTAGAAAATAATATTAAAAAATTAGAAGTTGGAGATGTAGGTAACATTATTAACCGTGGTGGGACAATGCTTTATTCAGCGCGTCTACCGGAGTTTGCTGATCCAGAAGTAAGAAAGGTTGCCATTAAAAACTTAGAAGCATTAGGTATCGATGGTTTAGTGGTAATCGGTGGTGATGGGTCATACCGTGGGGCGATGGCTTTAAGTAATGAGATGAACATCAAGACAGTAGGTGTTCCAGGAACAATCGACAATGATATTTGTTGTACGGATTACACAATAGGATTTGATACAGCGCTTAATACAATTGTAGATGCAATAGACAAAGTTCGTGATACTGCATCAAGTCATGAGCGTGCGTTTATTATCGAGGTAATGGGGCGTAATGCAGGAGACTTAGCGTTATATGCTGGTATTGCTGGAGGAAGTGAGAGCCTTCTTATTCCAGAGAAAAAAGAAGATCTTGAAGAAGTAGTTTCTCGTATTAAAGCAGGAGAAAGCCGTGGTAAAAAACACTCAATTATTGTTCTTGCAGAAGGAGTAATGGGTGGCCAAGAATTAGCCGATAAACTTCAAGAACTTACTGGTGAAAAAGTTCGTGCGACTATTTTAGGGCATATTCAACGTGGAGGAACACCATCAGCACAAGACAGAGTACTAGCATCACGCTTTGGAAACTATGCAGTTCAACTTTTATTAGCGGGTGAGTCTGGACGTGCTGTAGGTATTCAAAACAATAAACTTGTAAGTACTAAGTTCCAAGACGTATTTAGTGATGTTCATAATGTTGATTTATCAATGTATGATGTATCAAAACAACTTTCAATCTAAGTGTTTTTACGAAAACATTTTCTTTGCATGAAAACGTTGATATTTCAAGAAAAAATTTGAAAATAGAATGAAAATAAGTTAAAATAATAGGGTAAAGATAAAACTAAGAGGTAAATTAAACTATGATACAGAAAAAAACTAAAATAATTTGTACAATTGGACCTAAGTCAGAATCAAAAGAAAAACTTACGGAAATGGTTGAGTTAGGGATGAATGTTTGTCGCCTTAACTTCTCACATGGAGACTATTCTGAACATGGTGCACGTATTCAAACGATTAAAGAAGTAAGAGAAGAAACTGGAACAAATCTAGCGATTTTATTAGATACTAAAGGGCCAGAAATTAGAACACACAACATGGAAAATGATGCGATTATGTTAGAAACAGGTAACGATGTTATCGTATCTATGACAGAAGTATTAGGAACTCCTGAAAAATTCTCTATTACTTATGGAGAATTAGTACATGATGTAAAAGCTGGAGATACTATCCTTCTTGATGATGGATTAATTGGACTAACAGTTAACTCTGTTGATTCTGAAGCGGGATTAATCTATACTACTGTTCAAAATGGTGGAGTGCTTAAAAATAAAAAAGGGGTTAATGTTCCAGGTGTTTCTACTAAATTACCAGGTATTACTCCAAAAGATGAAGAAGATATTCGTTTCGGATGTAAACAAGATATTGACTTTGTTGCTGCGTCATTCGTCCGTACTAAAGAAAATGTGTTAGAAGTTCGCCGTATTCTTAAAGAAGAAGGATGTGAACATGTTCAAATCGTTCCTAAAATCGAATGTCAAGAAGCTATCGATAATATTGATGAAATCATCGAAGTATCAGATGGTATTATGATTGCTCGTGGAGACCTTGGGGTAGAAGTTCCAGCAGAAGAAGTACCAATTATGCAAAAATCTATTATTGCTAAATGTAATGCAGCAGGTAAATTTGTAATTACGGCTACTCAAATGTTAGACTCAATGCAAAAAAATCCACGTCCAACACGTGCTGAGGTATCAGACGTAGCGAATGCAATTTATGATGGAACTGATGCAATCATGTTATCAGGAGAGTCAGCAGCAGGAGCTTATCCAATTGAATCAGTTCGTACAATGGCAACTATAGCTAAACGTACAGAAGAAATGCAAGATTACTCTCGTATTCTTAAAGACCGTTCAAGAAAAATTGTATCAAAAGATATTACAAATGCGATTGGGGTATCAGTTGGGTACACTGCATTAAATTTAGATTTACACACTATTGTAACTTATACTGAGTCAGGCCAAACAGCAAGATTAATTTCTAAATACCGTCCTAATGCTGCTATTTTAGCAGTAACTCCAAGTGAAAAAGTAGCTCGTGGGTTAAGTCTAGTTTGGGGTGTAGATGCTAAAGTATCAGCACAAGTAACTTCAACTGACGAAATGTTAGACACGGCAAAAGAAATTGCTGAAACTTCAGGGTATGCTAAAAAAGGTGATGCTATCGTGATCACTGGTGGTATTCCGGTAAATACTTCAAGAAGTAATGTAGGATCTACTAACTTCTTAAAAGTTTCAGTAGTAGACTAATAAAAAAGGAAAAGGCTAGAAGCTCATTTGAGTTTTTAGCCTTTTAAAATAAGAAAAAGTAGCCTTGAGGGCTACTTTTTCGTTATGTGGCACAAAATAAAATTAGGGTAAATTCTTATTTTGTACTCTAAAACTTGAATGTTTTAGTATTAAATTAAAAGTTTTATTAAAAATTTAGCAACTATAATATAGTTATAAAAAGGTTGCTAAAAATTACAGTTATGTGAGCAATCCAAAGGATTGCATGAGAAGTATAGGTTCCCCTAACTACCTATTAACCCATATAATAATTATCATTATATGATATTAGAGGATTATCCCGATAATACCGTATTTCAGTAGTAATTAATATTAGAGTGTAACAAACAGTGTAATTAAAAGAAATAAAGATAGTATTAATTATACTAAAATATTTTAATGATAAAATTACCACAATAACTGGCTACATTATAATTGTATCAGAATGTTGAATATTGTCAAATGATAGCTGAAAAATAATCTATATTTTGTGAAATATTTTAATAAAATAGTGGAATAGCTGGGAAAAGAGTATTTATATAAAATGTATAAGTAAAGGTAATCATAAAAAATGGAATGGCTTTGAGCACATTCCATTTTTGGTGTTTTTATTAATTATCTATTTACAATATTAGGTGAATCACCAGTAGATATTACTTCGGTTGCCGCATTTAATGCGCCTTCTACAAGGTTTTTAACCGCTGTTTCTGTGTAAAAGGCGGTATGAGGAGTATAAATAATATCATCTCTAACTATTAATTCTTGCATTAATTTGTCATCAAACTCTTTGTTTGAGAAATCCTTAGGTACATAGTTTCCTTCATTTTCATATACATCAAGGCTGGCTCCTAATAGTTTTCCACTATCTAAGGCACGGATAACAGCTTTAGTATCAACAAGAATACCGCGAGCGGCGTTAGCAAAGATAGCACCATCTTTCATTTTGCTGAAGAATTCATCATTTACCATATGAGTATATTCTTTAGTGGCAGGTACATGAATAGTAACTACATCAGATTGGGCTAATAGCTCATCGATGCTATCTACATACTCAAGTACTTCGCGAGCAGCATCTGATGGATATAAATCATATCCAATAACACGGCAACCTAAACCTTTGAATAATGTTGCTGATTGGCGTCCGATATTCCCTGTACCAAGGACGCCGACAGTAAGTGTTCTAAGCTCTCTTGAAATAATATTTTTATTCCAAGTAAAATTGTGCTTCTCTACATTGTTAAGAATTTTTTTAATATTTCTACTAATGTATAAAACTGTTGTAACTACGTGTTCTGCAATTGCATTAGGAGAGTAGCGTGGAACATTTGTCATGCTTATTCCTAATTCACGCATATATCTTATGTCATAGATATCAAACCCAGCCATTCTGTTTGCTATTACTTTAACACCTTGTTTTTTAGCGTAGTCATAAACTTCTTTTGCGAATGGTCTATTTTGGAACATGACGATACCTTGTTTACCGTCGATTAAATGTTTTGTTTCTAATTGCAACTCCCCCTCGTGCAAATCAACTTCTACATCTGGATGTTCTTTTAACCAAGCATCAACAAATGGTCTTTCATCTTCTCTTAAATTGAATAGTGCTAATTTCATAATGTAAACTCCTTTTAATTTTATATTCTAGATGAATATTAGATTAGAATATTGTAATAAATAGATAATTATAAGTATCTAATATTCAGCTAGCACACAATTTGCTCAAAAAGTGTAACACGTTGAAATGTCTCATTACACCCTTTATTTTAACAGAAAAATATACGGTGTCAATATACTTAAAATTATAATACAGAGAATATATTTAACAAATAGAGTACTCTAGGAATGCTTATATAAAATATACTAGATGAAAATAATCTAATGAAAACTTAATATTTCTTAATTGAATATTAAGGTGAATTATGCTGGATAATAAAGATAACTTACAACTACATAAATATAATTTTATTAAATTAAGATGTAATTATAGAAATTAGATTATTGTTAACACAGTTGTGGATATGTATTATAAAATACTTTTGAGAACTATTTAGAAAAACATCTAAATAGTTCTTGACTTAACATGAAAATAGATATACAATCTATTTAGAAGGATATCTAAATAGATAGGTGACATAAAAGAGGTGGTATACATGGGATGAGTGAGACTTTAAAAGCTATATCAGATCCTATTAGAAGAAATATATTAGAATTACTAAAAGAAGAAAAGAAAAGTGCAGGAGATATTGCAGCAGAATTTCATTTAACAGGGGCAACAGTATCTTATCATTTATCTCAGTTAAAAAAAGCGGGATTAATTATGGAGAGTAAATATAAAAACTATATTTACTATGAACTTAACGCTTCTGTTTTTGAAGAAGTGCTAATGTGGATATATGAATTAGGAGGACAAAAAAATGAAAAAAGTAGATAGAAAAATGTTACTATTTGGATTTTTATTATGTTTATTGCCGATATTGGTAGGATTTTATTATTATGATTTACTACCTGATAAAATAGCGACACACTTCAACGTCCATAATCAACCTGATGATTTTGTTTCAAAAACCTGGGGTATTATTGGAATACCTCTTGGAATGGGGGTATTATTCGTAATTTTATCCGCTATTTTAGATATCAAAGAAGAGGCCAAAAAAGGTGTGACTATGATTAAGGTTACGATTCCTATTTTAAGTATTGTGGTACAAGGGGGAGTAATTTATTATGCTCTTGATAATAATTTTGATATAGGAAAACTAACATTATTTACTATAGGAATAATTCTAATGGTTCTGGGAAATTATCTACCCAAAAAAGAATATTGGGGTAAATATAATTTTAATCTTTGTGGCTTAGAAGAAGGTTTGAATGAGCAAAAATTTATCCGTATATATTCAAGGTTTATAGTTATAGGCGGAGGGTTGATTTTTGTTAGTGCATTTTTAGATAATCGTATTGGATTGACTCTAGTTATAGTATTTGCCATTCTATCAGGGATTTTGCCGTTTTATTTAGCTAAAAAGTATAGAATTAAAGATTAGGGAGAAATTTTTCATTTTTTAGAAGGTAGTAATAAAAGAGGAGATACAAAAAATGCTCCACTAAAGATTATGCTAAAAGAATAATTTTATATACTTTAAAGATATAAAATATCAAGTTAACATAAAGTTTTAAGTAAATATTATGTAGTTTTACTATACTAGGAATGTTGTATAAAATAGGAAGGGGAACGGAATGTTACAATTAAAAAATATTATTAAAAAATATAAAACTGGCGGCAATGACGTTGAGGTACTAAAGTCGGTTAATATTAGCTTTCGTGAGAGTGAGTTTGTTTCAATCTTAGGTGCTAGCGGTAGTGGTAAGACTACGTTATTAAATATTATTGGGGGTTTGGATAAATATTCTTCTGGAGACATGCTTCTTCTGGGGCGTTCTACAAAGGAGTTTAAAGATCGTGATTGGGATAGTTATCGCAATGGGACTATCGGTTTTGTTTTTCAAAGTTATAATTTGATTTCTCATCTAAGTGTTCTTGAGAATGTTAAATTAGCATTATCGATATCAGGGGAATCGAATAAAGAAAATTACGCAAAGGCGAAAAAAGTGCTAGAAGATGTTGGTTTAGGTGATCACATTAATAAAAAACCAAATCAACTTTCTGGTGGACAGATGCAAAGGGTAGCGATTGCGCGTGCTTTGGTGACGGAACCAAAAATTATTCTAGCTGATGAACCGACAGGAGCGCTTGATAGTAAAACAAGTGTTCAAATAATGGAACTTATTAAAGAAATAAGTAAAGAAAAATTAGTGATTATGGTTACACATAACCCAGAATTAGCTAAAACATATAGTGATAGAATCGTCCGTTTAAGAGATGGAGAAATTATTGAAGATACAAATCCATTTGTAGAGGAAACTTCTAATAGTGATTATAGTCTTAAAAAGACAGCGATGGCATTTAGTAGTGCGATAAAATCGAGTTTTAAAAACTTGCTTACGAAAAAATTTCGTACATTGATGACGATTATTGCAAGTAGTATAGGAATTATAAGTATAGGGTTAGTACTTGCTATTTCGTCGGGGATGGATAAATATATCCAAACTATGCAAAATGAAAACTTATCAAATATGCCAATTATGATTAACGCAAATCAGATTAATTTTGGTTTAAGTACAGAAGATGATAGTTCTGAACAAGATGCTAAAGGTAATGAGTTGGTTCCTAAATCACGTCGTGATGTTCATAGAAACTTATATACTGCTGATGCGCTAGGGACTGGTGAAACCTTTATCAACTACATTCAAAATAATGCTAAAGATTACTATTCATCTATTGATTTCGTTAAAGGGTATCAAGTTATGGCTCTTAAGAAGAATGCTAAAGGCGATGTGAGTGCGGTAAAAGGTGATCAAAAATCTTTTCGAGGAGAGAGTATTTTTGGAGTGCTACCAGAAGATAAAAATATGATTTTGAAACAATATGAAGTTGTGAAATCTTCTGAAAGTAACTTTGAGTATCCTAAAGGTAACGAATTAGTGTTATTCACAGCGTACAATAATGAAATAGACAAAGATACGCTAAGAGCATTAGGGTTTGACGGAAATAGTAAAGTTAAGTATGACGATATTTTAGGAAAAGAATTTAGTATAGTTGATAATAATAGCTACTATAAAAAGATAGCGGATAGATTTATTCCGGTAGAAACAGATGATAAAATGTATGATTCAGGGACAAAAGTAAAAGTAGTTGCAATATTAAAAGCTAAAGATAATGTAACAAATCCGAATTTTACTTTAGGATATACACGTGAACTACAAAAAACAATACTAGATAAAGAAGTTAAGTCGGATATTGTAGTTGCTCAACAAGCAGACAAAACTAAAAATATCATAACAGGTGAAAAAATGGATGCAGATACTGCAGAGCAGGTATTAGCTACACTAGGAGCAGATGTTGCACCAAGTTCAATTAATATTTATCCGAAAACATTTGCCGATCGTGATAAAATTGCAGAAGTAATTAATGACTTTAATAAAAAAGTTTCTGAGAAGTATGGAGCTAATAGCGCTGATTACCACAAATACAGTATTACTTATGCTGATATGGCAAAACAAATGACATCAATTATGTCTCAAATGATAAATACAATTTCATTAATTTTAACTGCGTTTGCGGGTATCTCACTAATCGTATCATCAATTATGATTGGTATTCTTACGTATGTATCTGTAGTTGAAAGAACAAAAGAGATTGGTATTTTACGAGCAATAGGGGCGCGCAAGAAAGATATTACTCGTATCTTTATTGCAGAGGCAGGACTTATAGGATTTGCTTCGGGAGCGATAGGAGTTCTAGTTGCAATGGGGTTAGCGATACCTATTAGTAGCTCAATCGCAAATGCCCTTAAAATAGAGAGTTTCAGTGCGAATCTAGATGTAAAAGCAATAGTAGGATTAATCCTACTAAGTTTAGTATTAACGCTTATCGCAAGCATTATCCCATCAAGAATGGCTGCGAAAAAAGATCCAGTAGAAGCTCTAAGAACAGAATAAAATAAAATTTTTGTGATAGAACTTCAGTAATAAGAAAAGTATACAATATATAATATGAAATGTACCCTAAAAGTTAATTGAGGAAAAGTCTAACTTTTAGGGTACTCTTTATAGATACAAGGACTAAGGTATAAAGTTAGGATTTAAGAAATAATATAAAGTAAAGATGCTTTCGAAAAAAATTGACAGCATATTATTATCCCCGTATAATAATATACTGTATTATAAATTAACCAATTTTTAACGGATTGGGGAGAGGAGGTTTGGATGTCGGTAGAATTAGGAGTTTTTATTGTTTTTGTTTTTTGGCTTTTTATATTTTTATTTGTTTTGTATAAGGACAGACGAAACTTATTTTTGGGGATAAGTTTTCTTGCAACAATGCTTTTTCTAGCGTTATATTTAATCTTTATTGTGGTGAAATATGCTAATGACTATTCAATTGTTTACTATATAGGTGTACTTGGTTTAATAGGTATATTGTTTATTATAATGGTTTTGCCACTTGGAGTAGCGTTAATGTTTTTTTACAATTCTTTTATGATTGTTAGGCGTGAAGGATTAAAACTTAGAAATCTTTTGAGTCTTGGAACAATAATTTTACTTATAGGGTATGTCGTGTGGTGGCCTAGTGTAGGGCGCTACACATATGAAAGTAGAATCTTAAATGGTGTTTACATCTATATCACTTTAGTAATATTGTATTTTATCTGTATAGGAGTATCTTATTTGGCAGCGAGTACACTAAATATTATAAATTTACTTCCAAGGAAACTTGATTATGTTGTTGTTCTTGGGGCGGGACTAATAGGAGAGCGTGTAACGCCATTGCTTGCTAGTCGTATAAGAACGGGGATAAAGGTTTATGGTAAGCATCCAGGTAGTAAACTTATTATGTCTGGAGGTCAAGGAGTTGATGAAGTAGTATCTGAGGCTTTTGCCATGAAAAATTATGCGTTTGAGCAAGGAGTCCCTGAGGAAGATATAATCATGGAAGATAAGTCGACTAATACAGAAGAAAATATTAAATTTTCAAAAAGACTTATGAAAGATGCTAACTCGCGCTTTGCCTTGGTTACTAATTATTATCATGTTTATAGAGCGTTAATTCTTGCGAAAACTTTAGGTTTTAGATGTATTGGTTATGGAGCACCAACAAAATTCTATTTTACTCTTAATGCGTTTATTCGTGAATTTATAGGGTATTTATATTTAAAAAGAAAGATACATGGTATTGTAATAACTATTTTAACGATATTATTTGTATTAGTTATTACTGTTATTGAAATATTATCGAGTTAATTTTGGTGGGGAACCAAGCCTAAAATAATAAAAGAAATATAAAATTCTGAAACTAGAAATAGTTTTGGAATTTTTTTATGTTTATAGTATAATGAGATAAAGATTAGAAGCTAGTGCATAATGAGATAAGTGAGGATAAGAATTTTGAAAGATCATAATTATTATATGGAGATGGCGTTGGAAGAAGCGCGGTGTGCCTATCAAAAAGGAGAAGTACCTATAGGAGCGGTTTTAGTTATAGATGATGAGGTAGTAGCGAAGGCTCATAATACCCGAGAAGCTAGTCAACAAGCATTAAATCATGCGGAGATGTTGGTTATAAAAGAGGCGTGCAAGAAAATAGGTTTTTGGAGATTGGATAATAGTTATCTTTATACGACAGTAGAGCCCTGCGTCATGTGTAGCGGAGCGATTATCCAAGCTCGAGTAGAAAATGTGATATACGGTGCGGCTGATGTTAAATATGGTTGTTGTGGCAGTTGTATTGATTTAGTTGCGAATAATAAATTTAACCATCAAGCACATATAATTTCAGGAGTATTAGAAGAAGAGTGCGCAGCACTTATGAAAAATTTCTTTAGGGAACTACGTGATAGGAAAAAATAAATAATATTTTTTCAGATGTATTCCTTAAAAGATTATAATTATAAAATAATAAAAAATAGTAATAAATAAATATAATAACGATAAATTTATTCTTAAATAAACTTATCGTTGTTTTTAATTTAAAGTCTATTAAAGTAAAGAAAATTAGATAATAAAGATAAAATATATTGTAAAACTAAAAAAACAAAAAATTATATCTTTATTCTATATTTTCACTATCTTTATTTTAAGAAATTTGATACAATGAGAGTAGAAAGTAAAAGAGGAATTTTGATGAAAATAGAGAATGTTATAAAGAAATTTAAAGACGAAGACATTTACCTTTGTCCGAAGTGTTTAAAGCAATCTAATATACAAAATATAAGTCTAGTTTGTGAAAATAATCATCAATATGATTTTTCGAAAAAGGGTTATATTCATCTTATAAATAATTATAAAGCGACAAAATATAGTATGGAATTATTTGAAGCCCGAAGTGTGATTTTTAAGGGGGAGTTTTACAAAGAGGTATTTCTTGAGTTAGGAAAACTTGTAGAAAAATATTCTAAGGATGTTTTAATAGATGCTGGATGTGGTGAAGGATATTATATTAGGCAACTAAAAGAGATATTTCCTGAGAAATATTTTTTCGGACTTGATAATAGCAAGGCGGCGATAGAGCTTGCGGTAAAAGAGGATAAATTAAATCCGTATATGTTAGCGAATATTGAACCACTACCTTTTCAAGATAATAGCGTGTCGTGTATTTTAAATATTCTTACACCTGCTAATTATAATGAGTTTTTTAGGGTGTTAGATGAAGAAGGGTATTTAATCAAAATAATACCTAATACGGATTATTTAAGAGAAATTCGAGAGTTAATGGGAGTAAAGGAATATAAAAATACTGAAACGGTAAATCTTATTAAAGAAAACTGCACCATAATAGAGCGTGTTAGGGTAAATAAAACGTACGAACTGGATGAGTATTTGGCGGAGAATTTTTTAAAGATGACACCATTAACATTTTCTAAAGATGTATCAAAAGAAGATATAAAAAAATTAAAGAAAATAACTATAGATTTAGAGATTTTAGTTTGTAAAAAATATAATGGACATTTTTATTAACAAAGGGGGAATTTTTTATGAATACTAAAGATTATGATCGAGTTGTTGAAGTGAAAAAATATGTAAAAAAATCATGGCCTACGAATTGTCTTGATTTTGCGTTAAGAGAAGGGGATATGTATCTTATGAGAGAGGCTAGTATTCGTCAGACGAATTATTACCTTTGCGAAAAAGATGGGAAAACGTATCTAATAGATAGTGATAAACACAAGGATGAAATAGATTGGGTAAATCTAGCTAAGTTCGTCGAAGTAGAAATAGATGATTCTGTGTACAGAAGATATAGAGTATTGAAGTAAATTGACAATTAAATAATTTCTGATGTAAAAGCGTGTAATGGCTCTAGAAGAAATAGTCTAGAGATTTAAAGGAGAAAAATCATGTACGTAGCATACGATAGTAAAGATGAAGTTTGGAACGCCTTAGATGACAAGATAGAAAAAGAAAGAGAGTATCATTGCCCAATCTGTGGAGGAAAGGTTATTTTTAAATAAGGCAAAAAAATTCAGTCTCATTTTGCTCATGCTAAAAATTGCTCATGCCAATATGAAACGTATAAAAAAGAGAGTAAGGAGCATTTAGAGACGAAAAGAGATCTTTACGAGCATTTTATGAAAAAATATCGCAATGTAGAAGTGGAACATATTTTTAAAGTAGGTGAAAATACTATCCAAATAGCAGATGTATTTATAAAGGATAAGAATGTCGCTTTTGAATATCAGCGCTCCGTAATACCTTATGAAGCGATAAAAGAACGTACAAAAGGTTATGAAAAAGCAGGATTGCGTCTGATTTGGTTAATAGATACAAATAAGTTTGTAAAAACACTTAAAACATATGACGGTATAAGTTATATACGCTATGCACCGTTTGTGGATACTTTTCTAAATTATTATCAAGGGAAGATATTTTTCTACGGTTGGGATAATCTCAATAAAAAGTTTGAATTCTATCAAATTTGGGCACATAATCTTAAAAAAAGAAATGCTATTTGTATAAAGACCAGCTTTGATATTGATGAATTTGATATACCTTTAGATTTAAAGTTACTTGATAAAGATTTGACATCTAAATTGTATCCTGAAGATATTGAAAATTACGTATATGAACAGATTAAATATGATAAAACTGTAAAAAATAAAATTCTAAGTATGTTTTATAATCAGCATATAGAGTTAAATAATATTCCGAATGTTATCGGGATAAATATGCTTGAACAAATACTTATAAAAACACCGCTTATCTATTGGCAAGGGATGATGTATAAATTTTTTAAAGAAGGAAAAACTTATCCTGAACTTATACGCATAATGAGTAATATTATTGAGTTTAAAGATAATATTTATATAAACAATACTCAACAAGGAGAGATTTTCTTGAAAGTATTTAAACAATACTATAGAGAATTAGTAGAGAAAGCGAATTAAGGGGAATATATTATGGAAGAGTCTTGTGGGAAACTATCAGATATAGAAAAAAAGATACTATTGTCGTTATTAGCGATAGAAAAAGTTACTACTTTGAAAATACATAAAATACTTAAAGACTTAGGCTGTATAGAAAAATTCTCGGAGTTGTCCTTAGAGGGGTTTAGGGTCTATTTTGGAGATAATGCAGAAGAAGTCTATGAGAAATTTAATAATAATATGAAATTTGATTTCGATAGTTACTTTGATTTCTATAATGTGAAATGTATCTTTTGTGATGATGTTTATTATCCGCAAGATTTTTTCAGACTACATGACTATCCATTTGTTATTTTTTATAGAGGAAACAAAGATTTATTATTATTTAAAAGAAAAATGTCAGTTGTGGGCAGTAGAAATAATACGTCATATTCAGATACTGCATTAAAAATTATTGTGCCACATTTGATAGATAATAATTTTGTTATAGTTAGTGGCTTGGCATCGGGAGTTGATAGTTTGGCTCATCAAGCAGCCATAGAAAGCAAGGGATACACAATAGGGGTAATAGCTCAAGGGCATAATATTGTTTATCCTGAACAAAGTAGAGAGTTATACAGACAATTAGAGGCTAATCATCTTATAATATCGGAGTATTTTCCGACTTCTCCGATAAGGAAATACAAATTTTTGGAAAGAAATAGGCTTGTAGCAGGGCTTTCAAAAGCACTTTTGGTAACAGAAGCGGCACAAAGAAGTGGTACGCAACGAACGATAGATTTTGCTTTAGACTTAGGAAATTCTGTATTTTGTTTACCGGGAAGGTTTGGTGATAAGATGAGTTGGTCGATGAATGAATATATAAAAGAGGGGGCGATACTAGTTAATAAATTAGAGGATTTTGGTAGTGAGTTAGGATTTTAGTAAAAATATTTGAGAGGATGATTCAAATGACAGATATTTTATTTATTAATCCACTAGGTTGGGATAATATTATCTGGGCGAGAGTCACAGAGCAAATTCCAAACAAAACCTTTGATTTTATTGAATTTACAGAAGAGAGTTTTAAATCTATATCAAAAAAAGAAATTGAACAGGTTCTATTGAATAAAATGACAAGAGTAAAAAGAGGGGGCTATATAGTAGCGGCTTCTTATGGTACGGTTGTTTTGCTTAATGGGTTGGAAATTTTTAGTGAATACCTTGATGGGGTTAATCTTATTGTCATCGAGGGGCTAGAACCTATACCTCCGAAACCAGTTTTAAAAACATATTTTGAACCAGAGATAAAGTTTACTAGTAAAGAAGAATATTTATCAAAGACACTTAGTGAAAAAGAAATGCAAGACGGTTTTTTGGTTGAGCTACTTTTAAGGAAGCTCAAAAAAGAGGGTAGTAAATATGTTATGAAACCAGGGATAAAAATAGAGTATGATTATTTATCTTTATACGTTGGAATAAATAATTTGGAGTTGCTAAAAAAATGTAGATTGATTTTCCATAAAATTACTATATTTTCATATTTCAAATTAGTAGCTGCAAATTATATACAAATAGAGGAGGGTGATCACCTGCTAATGGTGACAAAACCGCAGATGATTTTAAGGATTTTATTAGGGAATTAGAAAATTATGTTAAAGAAAGTAGATAGAAAGATTTTTCCGAGAAGAGTTATTAAAAGAAAGGAATATATACTTCTTGAGAAATATAAGGAAATATAGTAAAAGGTAGTTAATTAATAAGATTAGCTACTTTTTTATTGAAAGTCTTTTTATTTGATAGTAGTTCTCAAATATAGTAAAATTATTGAGCTAATAACTTATACAAGGAGATAATTTAATGGTAGAGTTTTTTGATGTAATTAGAAATAGAAGATCGGTAAAATACTTTGATAGTAGTATAAAAATAGAGCGTGAAGAAATTTTAGAAATGTTAGATCAGGCTAATATCTCTCCATCATCGTGCAATTTTCAACTGTGGAGATATATTGTAGTCGACACACCTGAGGGAAAAGAAAAGTTAGCTAATGCAAATTATAATCTAACGCAAAATGAAACTTCAGCGGCGATGATTATAGTTTTAGGGGATTTAAACTATTTTGATAAATTCGATACTATATATAATGAAGAAGTGAGCCAAGGTCATATGACTGAGGAAATAAAAGATTCGTTTAAACAAGGTATGGGGAAAATGGTTGAAAGTTTACCGCAAGACGTAAAAAGAGAATTAGTTTACTTTGATTGTGGAGTTTGGACAATACAATTTTCTAATATCGCCCACGCTAAAGGATATGATACTAATATTATTGGTGGATTTAAAAGGGATAAAGTTTCAGAATTATTTGATTTAGACGAAAACTTAATGCCGGTAATGTTAATCGCTCTAGGTAAAAAAGAAAGAGATGGACGTCCATCAACTCGTATGAGCGCCAAAGATTTGGTAAGATTTGAATAATATAAAAGTTGCTTAATAATGCTGTATTGGTAAGAAGATTGTACTTCTGTACAGATTAATGTTAAGCAACTTTTTATTATATTGCTGGCATATTATTTTGAAAAAATGGATTAGCATTATAAAATATATAGTATATGATTGGAAGGAGAACTATATTGAAAAAACTAGAAGCGGTAATTTTTGATTTTGATGGAACAATAGTGGATACAGAAAAAGTCTACTTTGAGAATAT
The DNA here is from genome assembly GCF_041433685.1 of Gemella sp. 27098_8_92. Lineage (NCBI taxonomy): Bacteria > Bacillati > Bacillota > Bacilli > Caryophanales > Gemellaceae > Gemella > Gemella sp. 27098_8_92. Next base: position 78,290 of record NZ_JAPWBZ010000004.1, on the reverse strand, counting down.
GCGCGATTTAACAAGTGAGATATTAGGGCAAACTCTTGATAAAATGGATTATATTGAGAATGTTTCGGGGACTAATGAAGAAATAAGTAGGCGATATTATAATAAACGATTTGGTATGTCTGATGAGGATTATGATAAGTTTGAAGAGGAAATCACTAGACGTATTATTAAAAATTATCATAATGCACCTGTTTTGCCAGGGATAGCTGAAGTCATGGAATATTTACATGAGATAGGTGTTAAAATGGCGGTAGCATCTAATGGTAAGGAAGAACACATAAGAACAGGGTTGCAAAAAAAGGGATTTGAAAAATATATTGAGGCGATTGCTACAAGAGAAGAAGTAGAGAATCCAAAGCCAGCGTCAGATGTGTATTTATTAGCTGCTAGAAAATTAGGTGTAAAAATAGAAAACTCAATAGCTATTGAAGATTCTAAACCAGGTGCATTAGGGGCAAGTAAATCTGGAGCTACATTAATTTTACAGACCAATGAGATTACAAAGTATATGGACTTTAGTGAAGTTCAATATGCGTATAAAGATGTTGATTTATTAGAAACTATAAAAAATGTAGTAGAAGATAAGTAATATAGAAGAAATTTATAAAAAGATGCTGCGGAGGTATTTTTAATGTATATATCAAATCTAAAAATTAAAGAAGGGTTTACTGCTGATGCTACGACTCCTCTTGGTGGGGAGTATTCTATGAGAATAGAAGAAGGGTTCGATGGACCGATGGACGTTTTTACCGTTGCTTACAACGGGTGTATAAGCATGTGTGCTAAAGGGTATTTTGTCAGAGCCTATGGTCTAACGGACTTGTTGGTGGAGACGGAATTAAAGGTAGACTATGATAATAAAATAATTATAGCTGATGTTTATGTGGATAGAACAGAAGAAGAATTAAGTTTAAAAGATAGAGAAGGTGTATTGGAAAATATTAAATTAAGATGTAAAGTTTCTCATCTTCTGTCTAGTGAACTAAAAATTCAATATAATATATTGCCTTTTAAAAAATAGATTTTTTTAGAAAAAACTTAGAGTGGAAATTCTAGGTTTTTTATTATATCTATGAAAGAAGTTTGTTATGCTTTGTGTGAGAATTTTAAAAATAAAAAGATATAATAGATTTTTTTCTTCTATATTATTATAATATTTCTGAGGTGAAAAATTTCAAGAGGAAAAGCTCTAAAAAATAGAAAACACATTCATTAATTTTTTTTAATTTTTTTCATCAAAACTCTTGCAATATCTAGAATAACAATGTATAATAATGAATGTTGGTCTGTAAAAGACTTGCGTTGAAGCGAAAGGTTACTGACACGCCCGGCCGCTTTGCCATGGCGTGGCGTGCTGGAGAACTTTCGTGGAGAAGTTGCTACTAGATAGCAGCGAATAAATGTATAGGAGGAGAAATGATGGCAAAACAAAAAATTCGTATTCGTCTAAAAGGATATGATCACAGATTAGTGGATCAAAGTGCAGAGAAAATTGTTGAAACTGCAAAACGTTCTGGAGCAAAAGTTTCTGGGCCAATCCCATTACCAACAGAAAAAGCAGTATACACAATTTTACGTTCAGTTCACATTTACAAAGATAGCCGTGAACAATTTGAACAACGTACACACAAACGCCTAATCGATATTATTGAACCAACACAAAAAACAGTTGACGCTTTAATCAGCTTAAACTTACCATCAGGTGTTGACATCGAATTAAAATTATAATTATAGGAGGTGACTTTCGATGACCAAAGGTATCTTAGGAAGAAAAGTAGGTATGACTCAAATCTTCGCTGAAAATGGAGAATTAATTCCAGTAACAGTAGTTGAAGCGAAAGGTAACGTCGTATTACAAAAGAAAACAGAAGAAGTTGAAGGATACAACGCAATCCAATTAGGATTTGATGATAAACGTCCTTACGATAAAAAACGTAAAGATCGTTTAGTAAAAGTTGCGAACAAACCTGAACAAGGTCACGCAGATAAAGCTAACACTGCTCCAAAACGTTTCGTACGCGAAATCAGAGATGCAGATGTAGCTAGTTATGAAGTAGGTCAAGAAGTCCAAGTTGATATTTTTGCAGCAGGGGACTTAGTTGACGTAACAGGAGTAAGTAAAGGTAAAGGATTCCAAGGGGCGATTAAACGTCATGGACAAAGTCGTGGACCAATGGCTCACGGTTCTCGTTACCACCGCCGTCCTGGGTCAATGGGACCTGTAGCACCTAACCGTGTATTCAAAGGTAAAGCATTACCAGGTCAAATGGGTGGAGTTACAGTTACTACTCAAAACTTAGAAATCGTAAGCGTAGACGTAGAAAACGGACTAATCCTAGTTAAAGGATGTATTCCAGGATCTAAGAAAAGCTTCGTAAAAATCCAATCAGCAGTTAAATCTGGTAAATAATCGGAAAATATACGGAAGGAGGAAATTAGATAATGCCACAATTAGATTTATTTAAACAAGACGGTACTAAAGTTGGTGCAGTTGAAGCTAATGATGCAGTATTCGGGATTGAACCAAATCAACACGTTTTATTCCAAGCTGTAACTTTACAAAGAGCATCACTTCGTCAAGGTACACACAAAACAAAAGGACGTTCTGAAGTTTCAGGTGGTGGTCGCAAACCATGGCGTCAAAAAGGAACAGGTCGTGCTCGTCAAGGATCTATCCGTTCACCACAATGGCGTGGAGGTGGAATTGTATTCGGACCTACACCACGTAGCTATAGCTTCAAAATGCCACGTAAAATGCGTCGTTTAGCATTACGTTCTGCTTTATCTTCTAAAGTAGCAGCTAACGAAGTATTTGCATTAGAAACATTAACATTTGATTCAATCAAAACTAAAAACTTTAAAGAAATGTTATCAAACCTTAGCCTAGAGAAAAAAGTATTATTCGTAGTTACTGAACTAGAAGAAAATACTGTTTTATCAGGAAGAAATATTCCAGGAGTTGAATTCGTAGAAACTACTGGACTTAACGTATTAGATATCTTAGGAAGCAACAAAGTTGTATTCACTAAAGATGCATTAGAAAAAGTTGGGGAGGTATTAGCATAATGGAAGCACGCGATATTATCAAACGCCCAGTATTAACTGAAAAAAGTTATTTATTAATGCAAGAAAATAAATACACTTTCCTAGTAGACACACGCGCTCACAAAACTCAAATTAAACAAGCTATCGAAGAAATCTTCGGAGTTAAAGTTGAGAAAGTAAACGTAATGAACTACAAACCAAAATTCCGTCGTGTTGGAAGATACGGTGGATACACTAACAAACGTAGAAAAGCTATCGTTAAGTTAGCAGCAGGACAAACAATCGAAGGATTATTCGCATAGGATAATCGTTAAAACCACTAAGGAGGAAAAATGACAAATGGCAATTAAAGTATACAAAGCTATTACTAATGGTCGTCGTAATATGACTTCATTAGACTTTGCAGAAATTACAACTAACAAACCAGAAAAGTCATTATTAGCGCCGCTACCGAAAAAAGCGGGAAGAAATAACCAAGGTAAAATTACTGTTCGTCACCACGGTGGAGGACATAAAAAACAATACCGTATTATTGACTTCAAGAGAAATAAAGACAATGTACCAGCGAAAGTTGCTACAATCGAGTATGATCCAAACCGTTCAGCAAACATCGCTCTATTACACTATGTAGATGGAGAAAAAAGATACATCATTGCTCCTAAAGAATTACAAGTAGGACAAACCTTAGTATCAGGTGAAACTGTTGATATCAAAGTTGGTAATGCATTACCATTAGCAAACATCCCTGTAGGGACATTAATCCACAACATCGAACTTAAACCTGGGAAAGGTGGACAATTAGTACGTTCAGCTGGAGCAAGTGCTCAAGTACTTGGTAAAGAAGGTAAATACGTACTTGTACGTCTTAAATCAGGAGAAGTAAGAATGATCTTAGCAACTTGTCGTGCTACAATCGGAGAAGTTGGTAACGAACAACACGGATTAGTTAATATCGGTAAAGCCGGTAGAACTCGTTGGTTAGGTAAAAGACCTACTGTACGTGGATCTGTAATGAACCCGAACGATCACCCACACGGTGGTGGAGAAGGACGTACTTCAATCGGACGTAAATCACCAATGTCACCATGGGGTAAACCTACACTTGGTAAGAAAACTCGTTCTAAAAAAGCTCGTTCAAACAAATTCATCGTACGTGCTAGAAACAAATAATAAAACGAAACAAAGGTCGGCTGGTGAGGAGCAAGTGCTCTTTACCACAACCTTAAGTATGCAAAGTATCGGAAAGGAGATAACACAATGGCTCGTAGTTTAAAAAAAGGACCATTCGCTGATCACCACTTATTAGCAAAAGTTGAAAAAATGAGCGAACAAGAGAAAAAACAAGTAATCAAAACTTGGTCTCGTCGTTCGACAATCTTCCCAACATTCATAGGACTTACTTTTGCAGTATATGACGGAAGAAAACATGTACCTGTATATGTGACTGAAGATATGGTAGGACACAAATTAGGTGAATTCGCACCAACAAGAACTTACAAAGGTCACGCAGCAGACGACAGAAAAACAAGAAGATAATAATTTAGAAATAAAAATCAAGGAGGCACATTCATGGAGTCAAAAGCAATCGCTAAGACAGTCCGCATCGCTCCTCGTAAAGTAAGACTAGTATTAGACTTAGTACGTGGAAAAAAAGTGGGCGAAGCATTAGGAATTTTAGAATTCACAACTAAATCAGCTTCTTTACCAGTAGCTAAAGTAATTAAATCAGCTGCTGCTAACGCTGAACATAACTATGGAATGAATGTAGAAGACTTAGTAGTATCACAAGCATTTGCAAATGAAGGACCAACTCTTAAAAGATTCCGTCCAAGAGCAAAAGGTGCTGCAAGTTCAATTAACAAAAGAACAAGTCACATCACTATCGTTTTAAGTGACAACAAATAATAAAAATTAAGAATTATAAGCTAAACTAATTAAAGGAGGCTACAAACTGTGGGTCAAAAAGTACATCCAATAGGCTTACGTGTTGGAGTTATTCGTGATTGGGATTCAAAATGGTATGCTGAAAAAGATTTCGCAACTAACCTACACGAAGATTTCAAAATCCGTGAGTTCATCAGTAAACAATTAAAAGATGCTTCAGTTTCTAAAGTTGAAATTGAAAGATTTGATAAGAAAGTAAATATTTCAGTACACACTGGTAAACCAGGTATGGTAATCGGTAAAGGTGGATCTGAAATCGATAAATTAAGATTAGAATTAAACAAATTAACTGGAAAAAGAGTACACATTAATGTAGTTGAAATCAAAAAAGTTGATATCGACGCTAAATTAGTAGCTGAAAACATTGCTCGTCAATTAGAAGCTCGTGTATCATTCCGTCGTGCTCAAAAACAAGCTATCCAAAGAGCTATGAGAGCAGGAGCTAAAGGAATCAAAACTCAAGTATCAGGTCGTCTAGGTGGAGCAGATATCGCTCGTGCAGAACACTACTCAGAAGGTTCAGTGCCTCTACACACATTAAGAGCAGACATCGACTACGCTCACGAAGAAGCAGATACAACTTATGGTAAACTTGGAGTTAAAGTTTGGATTAACCGTGGTGAAGTATTACCAACTAAGAAATCTGAAAAAGGAGGTAACTAATTTATGTTAATGCCTAAACGTGTTAAATATCGTCGTCAACACAGACAATCAACAAAAGGTAAATCTAAAGGCGGAAATGTAGTAGATTTCGGTGAATATGGTTTACAAGCTACTACTGCAGCAAGAGTTACTTCTCGCCAAATCGAAGCTGCGCGTATAGCGATGACTCGTTATATGAAACGTGGTGGTAAAGTTTGGATCAAGATCTTCCCTCACATGCCTTACACTAAAAAACCATTAGAAGTTCGTATGGGATCTGGTAAAGGTGCAGTTGAAGGATGGGTTGCAATCGTTAAACCAGGTAGAGTGATGTTCGAAGTTGCTGGAGTAAGTGAAGAAGTTGCACGTGAAGCTCTAAGACTTGCATCTCACAAGTTACCTGTTAAATGTAAATTTGTAAAACGTGAAGAAACAGGTGGTGAAGCATAATGAAAACAAATGAATTCAAATCAATGATTAGAGAATTAACTTCACAAGAGTTAGAAACAAAAATCAAAGAATTAAAAGAAGAGCTTTTCAACTTACGCTTCCAATTGGCAACTGGTCAATTAGAAAATACAGCTCGTATTAGTCAAGTTAGAAAATCAATCGCTCGTATGAAAACTGTTATTCGCGAAAGAGAATTAGCGAATAAATAATATAGGAGGCAAACATGACTGAGAGAAATGATAGAAAAGTTTACGTTGGAAAAGTAGTTTCAGATAAAATGGATAAAACTATCACAGTTTTAGTTGAAACTTACAAAAAACACCCTCTATACGGTAAACGTGTAAAATATTCTAAAAAATTCAAAGCACATGATGAAAACAATGTTGCTAAATTAAATGATATCGTTAAAATAATGGAAACTCGTCCATTATCTGCAACTAAAAACTTCCGTTTAGTAGAAGTAGTAGAAGAAGCAGTTATAATCTAAGAAAACTAGGATAAACCCTAAGAAGGAGGCAAAAAGCGCATGATTCAACAAGAAACACGCTTAAAAGTGGCTGATAACTCAGGAGCAAAAGAAGTTTTAACAATTAAAGTTCTAGGTGGTTCAGGACGTAAAGTTGCTAACATTGGTGACGTAATTGTATGTTCTGTTAAGAAAGCAACACCAGGAGGAGTTGTTAAAAAAGGTGAAGTAGTTAAAGCCGTAATCGTTCGTACAAAAACAGGAGCTCGTCGTAACGACGGTTCATATATTAAATTTGATGAAAATGCTTGTGTAATTATCCGTGATGATAAGAGCCCACGTGGTACACGTATTTTCGGACCAGTTGCTCGTGAATTAAGAGACGGTAACTACATGAAAATCGTATCACTAGCTCCAGAAGTATTATAATAAAAAAGTACAGTAAAGAAGGAGGTTAACAAGAAATGTTCATTAAAAAAGGTGATAAAGTTGTAGTAATTACTGGTAAAGACAAAGGTAAAGTTGGAACAGTAATCGAAGCACAACCTAAAAAAGATCGTGTTGTTGTAGAAGGTGTTAACATCATTAAAAAACATGTTAAAAATTCACAAGATGCACCTCAAGGTGGAATCGTTGAGAAAGAAGCAGCAATTCACGTATCAAACGTAATGTTACAAGATCCTGAAACTGGAAAAGCAACAAGAGTACGTTTCGAAGAAAAAGATGGTAAGAAAGTACGTATCGCTGTAAAATCAGGAAAAGAAATATAATAATAGTTGAAGAAAGGAGGCACTATTTTAGATGGCTCGTTTAGAAGATAAATTTAAATCTGAGATAACAAAAGAATTAATGACAAAATTTGAGTACAGCAGTGTAATGCAAGTACCAAAAATTGAAAAAATCGTAATTAACATGGGTGTAGGTGATGCAGTTCAAAACTCTAAAGCCCTAGATAACGCAGTAGCTGAATTAGCTTTAATTTCTGGTCAAAAACCATTAGTAACAAGAGCTAAAAAATCAATCGCTACTTATAGACTTCGTGAAGGTATGCCTATCGGTGCAAAAGTTACTTTACGTGGAGAAAGAATGTATGAATTCTTCGATAAATTAGTAACAGTAGCACTTCCACGTGTACGTGACTTCCACGGTGTTTCTAAAAAAGCATTCGATGGTCGTGGTAACTACACATTAGGTGTTAAAGAACAATTAATTTTCCCTGAAATTGATTATGATAAAGTAAGTAAAGTACGTGGTATGGACATCGTAATAGTAACTACAGCTAACACAGATGAAGAAGCTCGTGAGTTATTAGCACAATGTGGAATGCCATTCGCAAAATAAGAAAGGTGAGGTAACTAACACATGGCTAAAAAAGCAATGGTAGAGCGTGAATTAAAACGCCAAAAATTAGTTGATAAATATGCAGCTAAAAGAGCGGAATTAAAAGCTAAAGGTGATTACATCGGACTTAGCAAACTTCCTAAAAACTCAGCTCCAGCTCGTTTACACAATCGTTGTAGCATAACTGGACGTCCTCACGGATACATTGGGAAATTTGGTATCAGCCGTATTAAATTCCGTGAATTAGCTTACAAAGGACAAATTCCTGGAGTTAAAAAAGCAAGTTGGTAATATATTAGTAGAAGAAAGGAGGATTTATCCTAATGACAATGACAGATCCTATCGCAGATATGCTAACACGTATTCGTAATGCTAACATGGTTAAGCACGAATCATTAGAACTACCTGCGTCAAATATTAAAAAGCAAATTGCAGAAATATTAAAACAAGAAGGTTTTATCAGCGATGTAGAATACATTGAAGATAACAAACAAGGAAAATTAAAACTTACTCTTAAATACTCAAAAGGTGAAAGAGTTATTAAAGGAATTAAAAGAATTTCTAAACCTGGATTACGTGTTTATGCTAAAGCAGATGAACTGCCAAGAGTATTAAACGGTCTAGGAATAGCAATCGTTTCAACTTCAAATGGAGTTGTAACTGATAAAGTTGCTCGTAAAAACAATACAGGTGGAGAAGTATTAGCTTACATCTGGTAATATTTATAAGGAGGTGCCAATTAAATGTCACGTATAGGTAATAAAGTTATTACAATACCTGCAGGTGTTGAAGTTAAGTTAGACGATAACTTCGCAACAGTAAAAGGACCTAAAGGTGAATTAAAACAACAATTTGACAAAGACATGACTTTCAACGTTGAAGGTAACGAAATCACAGTAGTACGTCCATCAGACTCTAAACGTCATCGTACAGTACACGGAACAACTCGTGCTATTTTAGCAAACATGATAGAAGGTGTTTCAACTGGATTCAAAAAAGAGCTTGAATTAATCGGGGTTGGGTACCGTGCTCAAATGCAAGGTAAAAAATTAGTACTAAACGTTGGATACTCTCATCCAGTTGAATTTGAAGAAATTGATGGAATTAAATTAGGTGTTGAAGGAAACACTAAAGTTAGTATCGAAGGTATTAACAAAGAAGTAGTAGGACAATATGCAGCGAAAGTTCGTGCAGTACGTCCACCAGAACCTTATAAAGGTAAAGGTATTCGCTATGTTGGTGAATATGTACGCCGTAAAGAAGGAAAAACTGGTAAATAATAGATAACAGAAAGGAGTGTTTCAAATATGATTACGAAACTTGATAAAAATAAAGTTCGTAAAAAAAGACACGCAAGAGTACGTGTTAAAGTTCAAGGGACTCCAGAAGTTCCGCGTTTAAACGTATACCGTTCAAACACAAATATTTACGCACAAATTATTGATGACACTAAAGGTGTTACATTAGCACAAGCTTCTTCATTAAAACTTGAAAATGTTTCTAAATCAAGTGTAGAAGCAGCTAAAGAAGTTGGTAAATTAATCGCAGAAGTAGCTAAAGAAAAAGGAATTGAGAAAGTTGTTTTCGACCGTGGAGGATACTTATATCACGGACGTGTTAAAGCATTAGCTGAAGCAGCACGTGAAAACGGACTTGTATTCTAATAAAGGAGGGAAATAAGTAGATGCGTCAAGAAGAAATCAAAAAAGAATTTGAAGAACGCGTAGTTGCCATTCGTCGTGTAGCTAAAGTTGTTAAAGGTGGACGTCGTTTCCGTTTCTCTGCTTTAGTAGTAGTAGGTGACAAAAATGGTCGCGTAGGAGTTGGTACTGGTAAAGCTCAAGAGGTACCAGATGCAATCAAAAAAGCAGTAGAAGCTGCAAAACACAACTTAATTACTGTACCAGTAGTTAACGGAACAATACCTCACGAAATCATCGGACAATTCGGAGCAGGTTCAGTATTAATTAAACCAGCTGCGCCTGGTACAGGGGTTATCGCTGGTGGACCAGTTCGTGCCGTATTAGAATTAGCAGGTATTTCAAATATCTTATCAAAATCTCTAGGTTCAAACACACCAGTAAACATGGTTCGTGCTACACTTGAAGGATTAACAAGATTACAAACAGTAGAACACGTAGCAGCTTTACGTGGTAAATCTGTAGAAGAATTATTAGGATAAGAGGAGGGAAAAGAATATGACATTAAAAGTAACCCTAACTCGTAGTACTATTGGTCGTCCAAAGAATCAAAGAAAAGTTGTTGAAGCTCTTGGTCTTAAAAAAATGAACCAAACAGTAGAACACAAAGATAACGCTGCGATTCGCGGAATGATTAATAAAGTTTCACACTTAGTAACAGTAGAAGAAAAATAATTATTAATACAAGGAGGTGCTAGTCTAAATGAAATTACATGAATTACAACCAGTTGAAGGTTCTCGTAAAGAACGTAACAGAGTAGGTCGTGGGATTGGATCAGGAAATGGTAAAACTTCAGGACGTGGTCAAAAAGGACAAAAAGCACGTAGTGGTGGTGGAGTTCGCCCAGGATTTGAAGGTGGACAAAACCCATTATTCAGACGTATTCCAAAACGTGGATTTAACAACGTAAACAGAAAAGAATTTGCAGTTGTAAATCTTACAGATTTAAACAAATTCGAAGATGGTACTGTAGTATCACCTGCTCTATTAGTAGAAACAAAAGTTATCAAGAAAGAACTTTCAGGTGTTAAAGTATTAGCTAACGGTAGTTTAGAGAAAAAATTAACTGTACAAGCTCATAAATTCTCATCTTCAGCAAAAGAAGCTATTGAAGCCGCTGGAGGAGTTTGCGAGGTGCTATAATGTTTAGTGCAACGCTTAATCTATTTCGAGTAAAAGAAACTCGTAACAAAATATTATTTACCTTATTCGGTATATTTTTATTCCGTATAGGTTCATATTTACCGATACCAGGGGTAGATGCAGACGTGCTTAAAGCACAAGATTCATCTGGATTATTCGGAATATTTAATACATTTGCAGGAGGAGCATTACAACAGTTTTCTGTGTTTGCTATGGGTATCATGCCATACATCACAGCATCTATCGTAATTCAACTTATGCAAATGGATGTTATTCCTACATTAACTGAGTGGTCAAAACAAGGTGAAGTAGGACAAAAGAAAACACAAAAATTAACAAGAGTATTAGCAATCGTATTAGCATTTATTCAATCACTAGTTATGTCTTATGGATTTAATAATGCTTATAAAGGATTGATTAAAGATACTTCAGTTCTTGGATTTATAACAGTAGCCATTGTATTAACAGCAGGAACTGCGTTACTACTTTGGTTAGGAGATCAAATTTCACAATATGGTGTAGGTAATGGTGTATCAATTATTATCTTAGCTGGTATCATCGCGCGTATGCCAACGGAATTTCTTCAAATTTATGAATCACAAATTAAAGATGCAGAAAACTTAACTTTAGCTATTTTGAAAATAGTTGTAGTAGGAATTGTTGTTATAGGTATTGTAGCTGCAGTTGTATATATGCAAGAAGCTATTCGTAAAATTCCTATTCAATACTCACAAGCAAGAGCTGGACGCAGAATGTTAGGAGCTCGTTCAACATTCTTACCATTGCGAGTTAACAGCGCAGGGGTAATTCCAGTAATCTTTGCTATCGCATTCTTACAATTACCAAGAACAATTGCGATATTCGCACCAAATAATGAAAAACTACAAAAAATTGTAGCGTATTTTGATTTCAGTCATTGGATTGGGTTAACTTTATACGTAGCATTAATTATAGCATTCTGTTATTTCTACGTAATGGTGCAAGTAAATCCTGAAAAAATGGCAGATAACTTAAGAAAACAAGGAAGTTTTGTTCCAGGGGTTAGACCAGGTAAAAAAACTGAACAATACATTACAGGTATTTTATACAGACTAACGTTTGTAGGTTCAATATTCCTAGCAGCTGTTTCGGTTCTTCCAACAATATTCACTAATTTAGCAAAATTACCAGCATCTGTACACATAGGTGGTACAAGTTTAATAATTGTTGTCAGTGTAGCACTAGAGACAGTTAAACAACTTAATACACAATTAACAGAAAGAAACTATAGAAGTTTTATAACTGGAAAAAAAGGTGGTAAATAATCATGATGAATATTATTTTAATGGGATTACCAGGAGCGGGGAAAGGTACTCAAGCAGAGCAAATTAAAGAGAATTATCCAATTCCGCACATCTCAACAGGAGATATGTTTAGAGCTGCTATTAAAAATGAGACACCGCTTGGAAAAGAAGCTAAAAGTTATATTGATAAAGGACAACTTGTTCCTGACAGTGTAACTATAGGATTAGTTGAAGAAAGATTGAATCAAGAAGATGCAAAAGAAGGCTTTTTACTTGACGGTTTTCCAAGAACAGTAGAACAAGCTGAAGCCCTTGATCAAATTTTAGCGAAAACTAATAGAAAAATCGATAAAGTATTAAATATCGATGTAGATCCGGCTATCTTGTTACCTCGTTTAACAGGTAGAAGAATCTGTAAACAATGTGGAACTACTTACCACTTAATCTTCAATCCAACAAAAGTTGAAGGTGTTTGCGATAAAGATGGTGGAGAGTTATATCAAAGAAGTGACGACAACGAAGAAACAGTTGCTAATCGCTTAGAAGTTAATATTAAACAAACAAAACCGTTATTAGAATTTTATAGCCAAAAAGAAGGTGTAGTTGAAAATATTAACGGTGACCAAGACATCAAAGTAGTTTTCCAAGATGTAAAACAAATATTAGATAAACTAAAATAATCAGGGAGGAAAAGTATGGCAAAAGATGTCATTGAAGTAGAAGGTTTAGTAGTAGAAAACTTGCCGAATGCAATGTTTAAAGTAGAATTAGAAAATGGTCATATTATTTTAGCTCATGTTTCTGGAAAAATCAGAATGAATTATATAAGAATTTTACCAGGTGATAAAGTTACAGTAGAAATGAGTCCGTATGACCTGACAAAAGGTAGAATAACTTATAGATTCAAGTAAGTTATAAACTCAAGGAGGAAATAACGATGAAAGTAAGACCATCAGTAAAAAAAATCTGTGACAAATGTAAAGTAATTCGTCGTGGTGGTAAAGTATTAGTGATTTGCGAAAACGCAAAACATAAACAAAAACAAGGATAATTAATTAGGAGGTGCAAACTTAATGGCACGTATAGCAGGAGTTGATATTCCTCGTGAAAAACGAGTTGTTATATCATTAACTTATGTATATGGTATAGGTTTAAAAACTGCTCAAAAAATCTTAAAAGAAGCAGGAGTTTCTGAAGATATAAGAGTAAAAGACTTATCAGGTGAACAACTAGATAAAATTCGTGAAATCGTAGATAACTACAAAACAGAAGGTGACCTTCGTCGTGAAGTTTCATTAAACATCAAACGTCTAATGGAAATCGGATGTTACAGAGGTATTCGTCACCGTCGTGGACTTCCAGTAAGAGGGCAAAATACTAAGAACAACTCTCGTACTCGTAAAGGTCCTAAGAAAACAGTTGCGAACAAGAAAAAATAATTAGGATAGGAGGAGAAACACAACTATGGCTCGTAAACAACAATCACGTAAACGTCGTGTGAAAAAAAATATACAAAACGGTATAGCTCACATTCGTTCTACATTCAATAACTCAATAGTAACAATAACAGATGAACATGGTAATGCAGTATCATGGTCAAGTGCAGGAGCACTAGGATTCAAAGGTTCTAGAAAATCTACTCCATTCGCAGCACAAATGGCAAGTGAAGCAGCAGCTAAACAAGCTATGGAACACGGAATGAGATATGTAGATGTAACAGTAAAAGGTCCAGGTGCAGGACGTGAAGCAGCTATCCGTGCATTACAATCTGCAGGACTAGAAGTTACATCAATCAAAGACGTAACTCCAGTTCCTCACAATGGATGTCGCCCACCTAAACGTCGTCGTGTATAATAATTTGCATACACTAAATTTAGGAGGTTTAACATAATGTTAGCAATAGAAAAACCAAAAATTCAAATCATTGAAGAATCATCAGATAAAAGATTTGGTCGCTTTGTAGTAGAACCACTAGAACGTGGTTATGGAACTACATTAGGTAATTCATTGAGAAGAATGTTAATCTCATCATTACCAGGAGCAGCAGCAAGAAGCATCGATATCGAAGGAGTTCAACATGAATTCCAAGCCATTAAAGGTGTGGTAGAAGATGTTACTGAAATTATTATGAATGTTAAAAACATTGCGTTTATTATTCATTCAGAAGAAGAAAAAGTATTATCAATTAATGTAAAAGGTCCAGCAGTTGTAACAGCAGCTGATATCGCTATCGATTCTGATGTAGAAGTAGTTAATGTTGATCAACACATTGCTACAGTAGCAGAAGGTGGACACTTTGAAATGCTTATTTATGTAGGTACTGGACGAGGATTTGTACCAGCAGATGGAAACAAACGTCGTGATTTACCAATCGGTGTTATTCCAATTGATTCAATTTATACACCAGTATCTAAAGTAAACTACACTGTAGAAAAAACTAGGGTAGGACAAAGTACAGATTTTGATAAACTTATCTTAGATGTTACTACAAATGGTACAATTTCAGCTAACGATGCTTTGGCATTAGCATCAAAAATTTTAATTTCTCATTTAGAATTATTTATGGAAATGTCAGAACAAGCAAAAGCTGCTGATATATTAGTAGCTAAAGAAGAAGATAACAAAGTTCAAATGTTAGAAATGACAATTGAAGAACTTGATTTATCAGTACGTAGTTATAACTGTCTAAAACGTGCAGGAATTAACACAGTACAAGAATTAGCTAGCAAAACAGAACAAGAAATGATTAAAGTAAGAAACCTAGGTCGTAAATCTCTAGAAGAAGTAAAAATTAAACTTCAAGAATTAGAACTAGGATTTAAAGATGAATAAAACTAACAAGGAGGCACACTAATGGGTTACAGAAAATTAGGACGTACATCAGCTCATCGTAAAGCGATGTTAAGAAACTTAGTAACTGCTCTACTAGTACACGGTAGAATTGAAACAACTGTTACAAGAGCGAAAGAAGTTCGTTCATTAGCAGAAAAAATGATTACATTAGGTAAAAAAGGTGATCTAGCAGCAAGACGTAATGCAGCTAAATTCATCCAACCTGTTGCAGTAGCAACTGAAGAAGGTAAGAGTCAATTAGCTCTTAAAAAATTATTTGAAGAAGTAGCACCTAAATATGCTGACCGTAATGGTGGATACACTCGTATCTTACGCGTTGGACCACGTAAAGGTGATGGTGCAGAAACAGCTATTATAGAATTAGTTTAATAAAAATTTTTCATACAACAATAACATACTACATACACAACTAAACAACACATACAACAATATTTAAACTAATTTTTTTGGCAAAAGAGTGCTTGAAATGCGTAGTAAAAGGCTACGTCGTCTAGCTCTATATGTATCCCAACTTATCGGGGTTGGGATATCCTTTTGTCCCTTTGAAAAAATTAATCTAATTATACTTTAAAAGATTACCAGGCAAGGTAGTCTTTTTTATTTTGCACGTTTGGATTTCTAGTGCCAAAGGCACGACGAAATCCTTACGTACAAAATACGCACAGTTGCTCCAAGAACGCAGTGATTGGTAAGCAACCACTGCGAAGTGACAAAGTAGAATTTGAAATTATGAAATATAAAACGTTAGGTACAACGTACGCAAGGACGTACCAAGAAGCAAGACGTTAGTCGCAGATGATTGGATTACGTCTACTGCGAAATAACGTTAAGATTTCTAGTGTTGATGACACGTAGAAATCATTACGTGCAAAATACGCAAAAGAAACTAAATTTCTAAGGAATGAAGAGATGAGAGAACTTATCAGTTTTAACAGCAAAGTTATATTTTTTAAATCTCAAATTTCAAAGAAAAGGTAATTTTAAAATTATAAATAATCTTGAATGAAAAAATTAATTAATGTATAATTATAAAAAAGCTCTTATATAAGGGGTGATTAGTAGTGATATTACATATTAAAAACAGAGAATTAGAACGTCATGGAAAACTTTTATGTAAAATAAAAAATATAAGTCTAAATGAAGGAGATATTGTAGGAATAATAGGGAAAAATGGTTCCGGGAAAACATCATTATTAAAAGAAATATATGAAGATATTCAAAATGATAAACGAAACAAAGGAAGTGTAGAGTTTCTTCAATTTAATGAAAATCTTAATTTAGATAAAAGTGGCGGCGAAATGGTAGTTCAAAAGATATTAGAACACTTTGCAAATGATAAGGGAATATATTTGTTAGATGAGCCGACAACATATTTAGATAGTGCTAATGTTAATAAAATAGTGAACTTAATAAATAAAAAAAACTCTACATTTTGTATAGCAACGCATGACAGAAGTTTCCTAGAAAAAGTTTGTACTAAATTGTGGATTATAGAGCAAGGAGAACTAGTAGAGTTTAACGGAAATTACACGGAGTATAAAGAGCAAAAAGAAATAAAGATTAGTGAATATAACTCAGAGTTAAAAAAATATCAAAAAGAAACTCGTAAAATACGTGATACTATCCGTAATATGAAAGAAGAACAACAAGGGAAAACTTTAGGAAAGCCAAAAAATATGATGGCCTCGGATTATCGTATTATAGGAACGAAGACTAAGATCACGCAAAATCAGAAGAAAATGCAGAAAAATATTCTGAAACAAGAAGAAAAATTAAATTCATTGTCTAAACCTAAAAAGATTGAAGAGGAATACGATATATCATTTTTAAACATATTTAATAAAAGAAGTAAGAGAAGTTTTTATATAGAAGAAAAAGAGTTCTTTATTAATGGAAAATGCTTATGGATGACTACCAATCTCTCGTTTAGTAGTGGTGATAAAGTAATGTTAGTAGGAAAAAATGGTTCAGGAAAAACTACATTTCTTAATTATATAAAAGAGCAGATTCCTAACAATTTTAAAGTAGCTTACTTTGAACAAAATAATTTAGAAATTTTTGAAAAAGAGGAAACAGTATTAAACTTTATAAGAAACATAACAGATATAGAAGAAAAAGAGTTGCGTAATATACTTGCCTTACTTAATTTTAGAGGAACAGATATTAACAAAAAAGTGAGTGTTCTCAGCAACGGCGAAAAAGTAAAGCTATATTTTATAAGCCTTCTTTTCCAAGAAACAGATGTTTTGTTGTTGGATGAACTTACAAATTTTTTAGATATTGTAACTATAGAGGCTGTAGAAAAAATACTTTCTAAATATCCTGGGATTCTTATTATGATCAGTCATGATAGTCAATTTGTAAAGAATGTTGCGACAAAGGTAATAGAGCTTAACTCTAAAGAAATACTAAGGTTTAGATAATTTTTAAATTTAATTTTCAAGAAGAGTGATGAGAAAATTTTAATTCTTAATTGTTAATAATATTTTTTTCATGATATTTAATGGCTTGCTAATATTAGCAAGCCATTCTCCTTTTAAGAACCATATGATTTATTATCATATGGCTCTTTTGATATATTTATGCATCAGATCTTGAGAATTTGTTTTTCATATTGCAACTTGCAGTATAAAGTGCTTTATCTAATAAATCATCTGTTTGAACTTTAAGTTCATCCGCGATGTTTTCGTTGGCTTTTTCTAAGAAATCTTTAGCATTATCTTTAGAAATTTTTTCGGCAATAAATTTTTCATCATATTTATTTATTAACGCTGTTGATTGCGATTGAACTTTTAGTTGATAACGCTCAATATGAGAAGCAGTATCAGCAAAATGAGCATCGCATAAAGCTGCGATTAGGCGATTAGTCCAATAGAAGTTTTCTGTAGTTACTTGATTTGTAGTGTTAGCTAGATAATCAGGTGTGCGATTGATATTAGTGTAAAATGGAACTATAGCATTGAAAACACAAGAACCAATAGCTAACCATTGAAGGCATTTAAGTTCATCTGGCATATATGGTCTAATTTGCACAAGCCCTAAAAAGTTTGTACGATTAATTCCGATTGGGCGAAGAGTTCCTTTCTTCACTGAATGAATATCTTTTGAATATGAATCATATTCTGTTCCTTGATAATGGTGAGATAAGGCATATTTAATATCTTCAACTGTTATTTTTTTCTCTGGAATACGCGCCCAAGGAAGGTTATCAGAATCTGGACGATAATCAGCATTTATTCCATCATATGTATTTGATGTTGGATTGAAATAACGTTGAAGTATCCAAGCACGCGGTGTATTGTAAGTGTGGTCAGCATCACTACGACTACCAAATGTATGACGAGGGTTAAAGTCACCATCAATAGATAAATCTAGATGATATTTTTTAACAAAGTCTAGTAAATCAGCTGAACACATAAATTCTTTTTTAGCTCCAAATGCATCGTCAAAATCAAACTTATCAATACCAAGTTGATTTGGCATAATAACATAGCTATCATCTGGAACACGACGTGCCATCCAGTGATGTCCTCCGATAGTTTCTAACCACCAAATTTCATCTTCATCTTGGAAGGCAATACCGTTCATCTCATAAGTTCCGTATTTCTCAAGAAGATTACCTAAAAAAGTAACTCCCTCACGAGCGCTTGCGATATACGGCATTACTATAGTATAGATATCTTCTTCCCCAATTCCACAGTCTACCAAAGGATCAGCACCTAAAACACGTTCATTTGAAGTAATAGTTTCAGTTGCACTCATAGAAACGTTGTATTCATTAGCTCCACATTGCCCCCAAATACCATTATCTAAAATAGCATTAGGAACAGCAGTATAGCGAACTGGATTGTTAGGTAAGTCGATTTCTACTTTAGAAATAACTGATTTATATTTACGTGGTTGTTCTTCAGGCGCTACATTAACGAATTTTTTCGCTCTAAAAACTCCAGATGGTGCATCTTCAGTACGAGCAACCATAGTAGAACCATCAAAACTAGCATTTTTTCCGACAAGAATAGTTGTACATCCCATAATATTTCTCCTCCTATTTGTATGTTGATTGATATTTATTTAATGATAATATTATTTATGTAACGTATTTTAATGTAATTCTTGTGATATTCCCCCTTATAACCTAAATACTTCTATTTTTATTGTAGTACTAATAAATATTTTATTCAAGAAATAAGAGGTTGGATAATAAAAAACTTAATTATTTAAAGAATATGAAACAGCGAATGGCTTTGAGTAGATAACAGCTTTTTAATATTATTATAATTACTAGTTACTAATATAATAAAATATTAAGGCTGATAAAAATTCACTTTAAAAAATTAAAATAATAATTTAGAAATTATACAAAAAAAGTGTGTTTTTATTTGGGGTTTTATGTTATAATAGCTTTGGAAATGAATTTGAGAAAGGTGACAAGATTAGAAGAAGTTTTTTTTATAAAAGATAAAAAAGATAATAATGAAAAGAACTGTGTCGTAGGTATATAGTTTTTTTATTTTCTTTAGAGTAATCTAGTCTTTAGTTTAGAGAGAAAATGGATGAAAAATTATTAATGAAGACCGCCTTGCTTGCAGGAAAGATTCTTATGGAAAATGGAGCAGAAGTTTACCGTACAGAAGATACATTGGAGAGAATTATAAGAAAAGGCGTTGGAGAAACAAGAATAGATGAATATTATACTCATGTTACAATAACAGGTATATTTATTCGTTTAGAAACAATAGGAACAGATTTTAGAAGAGTTGGCGATAGAACGTATAATCTAACTAAAACAACAGCGGTAAATACTTTATCTCGAGCGTACACATCGGGCCAAATAAGTTTAGTGGATATGTATGAGGCTCTAAAAAGGGTTCAAAATGAAAAAAGTCCACTACCAAATTGGTTTAAAGTCCTATGTTCAGGAATACTTAGCGGTAGTATCGTTTTAATATTTGATGGTAGTTTCTGGGATGTTATTCCGGGAAGTATTGCAGGTGCAGTAGCATATTATGTTTATGTTAAGGTTATCGGTTATTTAAAAGCTCCGTTTATTTCGGAGTATATTAGTACTTTTGCTGGGGGAGTAGCCGGTTATATCGGTTTTGCTCTTCTTAATGGGCAATCACTTCGTCTTGCAATGATAGGAGCAGTAGTTCCCCTGGTACCTGGTATTACAATTACTAACTCGATGCGTGATATTATAGCGAAGCAATTTATTTCTGGGACTATTCGTTTTATAGAAACATTCTGCGTTGCATTTGCGCTTGGTGCAGGGATAGTTACAGTTTATTATATAGTTAAATTACTAGGAGGTGCTTTATAATGATTGCAGTATTTAGCCATTTACTTTTATTATTATATCACTTCGTATTTAGTTTTATTTCGTCGGTATCATTTGCGATAGTATGTGACGTGCCACGAAAAACATTAGCTACAGGTGGCGTCATCGGAGCGATAGGTTGGTGTGGATATTGGGAAATGTGGAGCCATGGACAAAGTGTTTTCATGTCGAGTTTAGTATGTTCGTTACTTTTAGCTAATATAAGCCAAATTTGTGCGATTAAATTTAAAAATCCACTAACAGTTTACTTCGTACCTGGACTTGTTCCAGTAGTGCCAGGGGTAACTATTTATGATGCATTTAGAACATTATTATTAGATGAGTATGGAAACTCAGCGCGTATTTTCTTAAATAGCTTTTATGGTGCGGTAGGACTTGCGGTGGGAATTATTATCGCTGACTCAATATTTAGAGTGGTGTTAAGTCCGTTATTACAAAAAAGACAAAGTAAATAAAAGAATCAATATAAAAGTATCTTCACTTGAATAAAAAAGATGAAGATGCTTTTTTATAGTTTCACCAAAAGATAGTATAAAGAAAGTTGAGTATATGAGATATCATTGAACGTTGTAATTGAATTTGATATAATCAAAATAAGAAGCAACATGTTGAAATAATAATAATACTATTTGTATTTGAATAACTATATAGAGGAGAACTATAATGAGAATAGAAAGGGGCTTTGGAGAATATTTTAAGTACTCATTGCATGACGCAAGAATATTAAAAATTGAGCATATAAATGACAATTTGATATTGTACTTTGATTATATTTTTTCTTATAATGAAGATAAATCAGAAAATACTCATAAAGCGAAGATTATCTTTGAAAAAGTAGATATAGATGATGTAGATTTTCTAGTATTTAATGACACAATAAGAGAAAAGTTTTCAGGGGCATTTATTTATTTAGAAGAATATCAAGATAAGTATAGAGACGGTGAATTTGAAGTAATTGTTGAAACATATAACTGGGGGAGAGCTGTATTTCAAGGATGGTTGTGGCTGGATGATGATATTCATGTAGATTGCATTATGAATATTTACTATTTAGGAAAAATGATATATGAAATAGAGGAGTAGTAAAAATCTGTGGAGAAAACATGGTTAGAGTTAAAACAATCTTTGGAAGATGCCAACGAAGCAAGCTAAAGTAATCTAATTATTTGACTTGATTAGAGAGAATATGAACTTGAAGATTAAAAAGAAGAAGGGGAAATTAACTTAAAACATATCTTCAACATAAGGTTAGAAATCAGTTTTTATTAATGTAGAACTAAGTGTAGTATAAATTCCAAATAATAGTTTGAAGTCTGTGAATATTCAAACGTAGATATATGTTATAATAAAGTGTAATAAAAATTTTGTTAATATAATTATTAACGAAGAAAGGACAATAAAATGGTGGCATTTGATAAACTTTGGTTTGAATTTACTAAATTACCAGAGGTAACGGCAATAGTATTAGGAGGTTCTAGAAGTAGTAATAACTATGATGAAAGTTCTGATTATGACCTATATATTTATTGTACAAGCATTCCCGACAAAGATGTTAGAAAATTAATTTTAGATAAATATTGTTCTTATATTGAGTTAAATAATCAATTTTGGGAATGTGAAGATGATTGCACTTTATCTGACGGAATAGATATAGATATTATCTATAGAAATATAAATGATTTTGAAAATAATATAGAAAATGTTGTGGAAAAACATCATGCAGGTAACGGATATACAACATGCCAATGGCATAATTTGAAAAATAGTAAAATTCTTTATGATCCTTATAAAGAATATTATAGAATACAACAAAGATTTGGCGTTCCGTTTCCCAAGGAGTTAAAAGAAAATATTATTTCAAAAAATTTCCGTTTATTAACAGGGAATTTACCTTCTTATGATAAGCAGATTTTAAAATCATTTAATCGCGGAGATTTTGTGAGTGTAAATCACCGTATTGCAGCATTTATAGAATCTTATTTTGATATTATCTTTGCGATAAATGAACTTACTTATCCAGGGGAAAAGAGAATGATTTCGTATGCTAAAGAACATGCTAAGATTCTTCCTAAACAATTTGAAGAGTTTCTGAATATGTTATTATATAGTGTAAGTAGTAGTATAGGTGACGTAGAAAAAAACTTGAAAAATATTATAAAAAATTTAGAAGAAATCATATAGTTATAGATACACCGCATGATGACAAAACTAATCTAGAATCTAAAAGAATTTAAGTTTGATAAAAGTGTAGCATAAAAATTCTCGGAAAATTTTTTCTATTAATTATTCGAGAAATACAGTTGTTCGTTATAAACAAAAGTCCGTTTTTATCTTTTTAAAGAAACAATTAGATTGATTTAGAAAAGAAATATAATTAAAAAACGAATTATATATTAATTAAGTCCGAAATAAGCTCTAAAAAACAAATTTTATTTTCAAAAAACTATTGACATTACTTTTAAAAGTTGGTATACTTAATCACAAGTTAATGATTCACACGTCGATAAGATAAGTAAAAGTGAAAGATGGTAAAGAGAGTCTCGGTTGGTGAAAAGAGATCGTATTGGAAACTTTGAAAATGGTCTTTGAGTGTTAATGGTCGAATAATTAGACCTTTACGGGTGAGCCCGTTATAGCTTCAGGGTATAACATCAAATTTGATGCGTACTTTTTGAGCTGATATTTGTGAGAATATCATAAAGTAAGGTGGTAACACGTAAATGATTAGACGTCCTTGCAGAAGCGTAGCTTCTGTGAGGATTTTTTTATTTCTCAAAATAATCAAAAGGAGAATTAACTTAGAATTTTATATAAATATTGGAGGAAAAACAATGTCAGAATTATTAAGTATTTATAAAACGTTAAAATCTAAAAAATGGGTAAATTTAAGCCACAAGATTGATGAAAACTCTCCGAAGTTTCCAGCATTACCAGCATTAGAAAAAGAAACATTATTTACATTGAAAGATGGATTTTATGTCCAAAAATTTTCAGTAGTTGGTCAATATGGAACTCACATAGATGCCCCTATCCACTTTGTAGAAGGTGGAAGATGGCTTGATGGGATTGAGCTAAAGGATTTATTGTTACCTTTATATGTTATTGATAAGAGTGTTGAAGTAGCTACTAACAATGATTATGAAATTACTAAACAGGATATTCTTGATTTTGAAAAAAAATATGGGGAGATTATTCCAGAATCATTTGTAGCATTCCGTAGTGATTGGTCTAAGCGCTGGCCTAACTATGATGAAATAAGAAATCTTGATGAAAATGAAGTGCAACATACACCAGGTTGGTCTCGAGAAGCATTAGAATTTTTAATTAAAGAAAGAAAAGTTAAGGCAGTTGGTCATGAAACTCTAGATACTGACTCTGGAGTGAGTGCGGCGGCAGAAGGATTGGTAAATGAGTATTATTTATTGGAACAAGATATTTATCAAGTAGAAGTACTTGCAAATCTTGATCAAGTACCAGCAACTGGAGCATTGATTTCAGTAGCTTATCCAAACTGGACAGAAGCGACTGGATCTCCAGCTCGTGTAGTAGCAATACTGCCAGAAGAAGAAAAATAAAGGCCTTTTATAGAAAAAAAGTAAAGAAGTAAAGAAAGTTAGAAGTTTATAAAATATAGAAATTAAGAAAGTAAAGAAGTTAGAAGCAAAAAGTTTTATGAAGTAAAAAAATCAGGATTAGAGAGGAAAAAATTATGTGTAAAAATTGTCAAAATAAATTAGTAGGAAAAGCACCGTATAGAGTAGATCATGTGGGATCATTTTTAAGACCGAAAGAGTTAGTAGAAGCAAGAGCTAAGTTTTCGGCTGGAGAAATTACTCAAGAAGAGTTAACAAAAGTAGAAGATAAAGTAATTACAGAATTAGTAGAAAAACAAATTGCTAATGGTTTAAAAGGAGTAACAGATGGAGAGTTTCGTCGTGCATACTGGCACCTTGATTTCTTCTGGGGGCTTAATGGAGTAGAACATACTCAAGCAAAAATTGGTTATCAGTTCCATGATGAAACTACAAAACCAGACTCAGCAGATGTAGTTGGAAAAATTTCTGGAGAAAATCACCCATTTGTAGAACATTATAAGTTTTTACGCGATTTAGTAGGTGATAGAGCAGAAGTTAAGCAAACTATTCCAGCACCAGCACAGTTTTACTTTGAGTTGATTCGTGATGAAGAGCATATTGCCCAAACAAACAGTATTTATCCAAATAAAGAAGAGCTATTCGCAGATATTATCGCAGCTTATAAACAAGTAATTAAAGAACATTACAATGCGGGATGTCGTATAATTCAATTGGATGATTGTACTTGGGGTGCAATTGTTGATGATAGATTAATTAAATTAATCGCAGAAGGAAGCGGCTTTGATCCAGAAGGAATCCGTGAAACATTCAAAAAAGAATTTATTACCCTTAATAATGGGATTTTAACAGATCTTCCAGAAGACTTAGTGGTAAATACTCATATTTGTCGTGGGAACTATCACTCGACATGGGCTAGTTCTGGCGGTTATGACAGCGTGGCGGATACGTTATTCGGTGAAGAGAACGTTAATGCCTACTACCTAGAATATGATACTGATCGTGCAGGTGATTTCAAACCACTTGCCAAAGTAGGAAATGATAAGAAGGTTGTTTTAGGACTACTTACTTCAAAATCAGGAAAGTTAGAAAATAAAGATGAGGTAATCGCGCGTATTCGTGAAGCAAGTGAATATGTACCATTAGAAAATATTTACTTAAGTACGCAATGTGGATTTGCTTCTACAGAAGAAGGAAATATTTTAACAGAAGAAGATCAATGGAAAAAAATTGCTTTAATTAGCGAAATTGCACAAGAAGTTTGGGGAGATAAGTAATATAGAACATTAAGTAATATAACTTATCGGGCTGCATATGAAATATTAATAAGTTTATATCTGAAAACATCTTAAGTTTGAGTATATATAAGAAAGGCGGAAATTCTATTTTTGAGTTTTCGTCTTTTGATATATTATTTTATAGAATAAATTAAATTTAAAGGATTCAATTAAGATAATAACAGCTAAATTCTTCTATAATCATATATAATTTACCGTAATAAGTTTTTGACACATATATTACTTTGGAGTAAAATATAGTTTATAAATAATTACTGAGATAAGTACAAAAGTAATATAATGAGGTAAAAGTATGGCTAAGAAAAAAGAAATCAAAACAAATGCTATGAGATTTTTAGATGATAATAATGTAGAATATACCCACTTTGAATTTGACGCAACAAGTGACGCTGCAAAGACTGGTGTTGGAGTTGCTGATATAATTGGTCGTAATCATAATCAAGTTTTTAAAACAATTATGACGACAGATGGTAAAGGAAATTACGTAGTAGGTGTGCTAATGAGTGAGGATAACATCAACTTCAAAAAATTGGCGAAAGCAGCAGGATTAAAAAGTTTATCGATGTTACCATTAAAAGACTTAACAAAAATTACAGGATATGTAAAAGGTGGGTGTTCTCCATTTGCGATGAAAAAACTTTTTCCAACATTTGTAGATGATAGATGTCGCGAGGTTGAAACAATTATTGTTTCAGCGGGTAAAGTAGGACACCAAGTAGAAGTTAAACCAGAAATATTGGAAAGTCTTATAGATGCGCAAATAGTCGATATTAAAGCAGAATAAAATAAAAATAGTTTTTAGTTTTCACTAAAAACTATTTTTTTTATGCCGCTACCCAGAATTGAACTGGGAACGGAGCATTACCATTGCTCTATTATACCATTTAACTATAGCGGCTTATAAGAATTATATCATATAAGATGTTTATTATGCAAATTTACTTTATAAGAAAATTGTAAACTCTAAAATAGGTAAAATATAAATTATTAGGAGATATTTTTTAAAATTTATTAGAAGAAAAATTGAAACAGAAATTAAAATTTTAGCTTGATTTAAGATATTATAGATATAATATGTAACTAATACTTTTTAAAATTCCCAAGAGAACATTGATTTATAAGGGCTTTAGTCAGTTCTTTGTGAAATGAAAAGGTATTGTAACGTAATTGAAATAGTTTAGATATTCTACTGAAATTTTCTTTTGTTATAATCTTAAAGGTGAAGGAGGCGTAATATGTTATTTGATACACATGCGCATTTAAATGATGATGCTTATTTAGATGACTTAGAAGAAACTATAGAACGCGCCAAAGAGGCGGGCGTAAAGTTAATAAATATAGTAGGCTTCGATGACAAAAGTATAGAAAAAGCACTAGAAATCACGGCTAAATATGACTTTTTGTATTTAACAGTAGGTTGGCATCCAGTTGAGGCGATAGATTTCACAGAAGAAAAGTATGAAATGATAAAAAATATCGCATTGACAAATGATAAAGTAGTTGCAATCGGAGAGATTGGCTTGGATTATCATTGGGATAAAAGTCCGAAAGATATTCAAAAGGAAGTATTTAGAAGGCAAATTCAACTAGCGAAAGAAGTAAATAAACCAATCGTAATTCATACAAGAGATGCGATGGAAGATACTATAAAAATCCTTCAAGAAGAAAAAGCTAGTGAAGTTGGTGGAATAATGCATAGTTTTTCAGGTTCAGTAGAAAGTATGAAGATTATGTTAAAAGAAGACTTCTACATCTCATTAGGAGGTCCAGTAACATTTAAAAATGCTAAGACACCTAAAGAAGTAGCAAAAGCTTGTCCATTGGATAAACTTTTAGTAGAGACAGATTGTCCGTATTTAACGCCAACACCTTATAGAGGTAAAAGAAACGAACCTGCATATGTGCATTATGTTGCACAAGAAATAGCAGACTTAAGAGAGATGACTTATGAACAACTAACAAAACAAACATTTAATAATGCATGTAAGTTGTTTAAAATAGATAAAAAGGAGATTGATTAACAAAAATGAAATTAGGAAAAATTTTCGTAGCAGCGGCTACATCAGGAGTATTATTATCAGGAGCATTTATGATAGCAGAAGAGTACACAGGAAAATCGGCTTTTGCGGTAAACATGGATAATACACGAATTGAATTAAAAACTAAAAAAGGAACTGTAAGAGAAATACTTATTGCAAATGATATTCCATTTAGTGCTGATGATAGAATCGAGCCAGGGCTTGACACAAAAGTTAAAGGTGGAGAAACTATTAATATCTACAGAGCTCGTGAAATCACTATAGTTGATGGAGAAACTACAACAACAAGAAAAACTACTTATAGAAAAGTAGAAGATATCCTAAAAGAGCTTAATATTACTTTAGGAGAACAAGATAAAGTAACTCCAGAATTAAGCAGTGAAGTAGCAGAAGTAGATACTATTAAAATTACAAGAAATAGTACAACTACGGAAACAAAAAAAGAAGCTGTAAAATTTGAAACTAAAGAAGAAAAAGATGATACTAAATATGTAGATGAAAAAGTTACTAAAGTTGAAGGTAAAGATGGAGAAAAAGAAGTTACTTACAACATAGTAAGAGAAAATGGTAAAGAAGTATCTAAAACAGTTGTTTCAGAGAAAGTTTTAACAGAAGCAACGTCAGAAGTAGTAGTTGTTGGAACAAAACAACGTCCAGCTAGCCAAATGGTGAAAACAGCGGGTGGTTCAGTAACACTAGCAAACGGGAATACAGCTGGAGCAACAGGTGCAGCGGCAGCGCAAGAAATGGCTCGTCGTACAGGAGTAGCAGCTGCTACTTGGGAATATATCATTGCTCGTGAATCAAATGGTCAGCCAGGTGCAAGAAATGCATCAGGTGCAAGTGGATTATTCCAAACAATGCCAGGATGGGGATCTACAGCAACAGTTGAAGATCAAATCAACGCAGCAACTCGCGCATATCAAGCACAAGGGTTATCTGCTTGGGGAATGTAATATAAAATAAAAAACTCTCGGAAATTTTTTCGAGAGTTTTTTTAGTAAGATGTAGAAAAATCTCTTAGAAAGGTAAATGACCATAAAGCCAACACTTCTAAGAGATTGTTTATTCTATATTCTTTTCTCAACTGCCTTATATAGTAAGAATGATGCAACTGAACATATAAGAATAGCTATTGCACTAGAATAGAAAATATTACCAATTCCAACTAGAGGCGAGACAATTCCACCTAAGAAGAATGGAACAAAACCTGATAGGGCAGATGCACTACCAGCACGTTCGTGCTCTAAACTCATGGCTAAAGCCCCACCTACAGGTAAAATAAAACCTAATCCTAAAAGAAGTAAAAAGAAACCAATCTCAACAAAAATAAATGGTAGTGTCAGAGTAAGAACGATGGTTAAATAAATACTTACTAAAAGCATAATAGATAAACCTAAAGTCATGCTCGTTTTTTCTCTAAAATTTGTAGTGCTTTTACTTCCTAAAACTAAAGCTAAACCATTAAGTCCAAAACATAAACTATATGCAAACGAAGATAAGTTGTAATGGACTTGTAGAATAAAAGGAGAAGCAGCGATATAAGCAAACATAGCTGACATAGCCAAACCTTGAATCATAACAAGCATAAAGAATAGTTTGTTTTTAGCTACTGCTACAATAGATGAATATGTTTTTAGAACTGGGACATCAAGACGCTTTTCTTTTTTTAATGATTCATTAAATTTCACGGATGTAATAATTAAAGGTGCACCTATAAGTGCTAAGGTAACAAAAATCCCACGCCAGTCAGTAAATTGTAGCAACAAGCTACCGATAATCGGTGATAAAATTGGAGCAAGACCATTTACCGCCATAAGAAGTGCAAAAAATTCCGCCATTTCTCGACCTCTATAAAGATCGGTAGAAACAGCTCTTGAGATAACTAAAGCTCCAGCAGATGCAAGCCCTTGGATAAGTCTAAGGATTGCCATTAAATATATATTAGGTGAAAAAATAATGGCAACTGTGCTGATTAGATAAACAATAAGGCTGATTAATAGTGGTTTTTTTCTTCCATATTTATCACTAATAGGCCCGATAAGTAACTGTCCTAAGGCCAAACCAACCATACTTCCTGTAAGTGTAAGTTGAACTGTAGAGGTATTAGCGCCAAAATATTCCCCCATAAATGGTAAAGCTGGTAAATATAAATCTGTAACGAATGGCCCAAATGCCGATAGAGTTCCTAAAAATAAAACTAGGAACAATTTTGAATTTTTTCTATTTGTCATTACGACTCCTTTCTTTTTTGAGAATATTAACGATTATAGCACAAAAAATTTTTTTGTGTAAGTTTTTTTTTAGCGTATTTAAGAAAATTTTTTGAGCAATAAAAATAAGAGTATAAAATAGAATTTCAATTTTATCGAGTGTTTTCGATATGATTTTAAAAAACTAGATTATACTCTTATTTTATTTTGAAATCAACACTGTCAATTTTAGCGATTAGTTTATTATTTATAAACCAAATTAGTGAGCCTACATAAATAACGTAAGCAAACATAAGTAAGCTTGCAGTAGTGAAGATACGATGGTTTTTAAACAATAAAAAGTTTAGCAGTAAAACAGTGCAATAGATAATAAAAACGATTAAAAGTTTTAGTTTGCTTTTTTTTATCCAATTAGTATATTTAGTTAGCAACTCTAATCTTTTGTTTTCTTCATTTGTTGCCATTATATTCTCCTTATAAAATAATATCTAAATTATAACAAAAGAAAAATAAAGGTGCAAATAAAAATAGATAAAATATTTTATAGTAAAGCTTCAAATAGCTTATTGGTATTGCTAGAATATAAAGATATATGGTATAATTAAATTGCCATATTATACACAATAGGAGGAAATATGTCTTATACAAGAGATGGTATTTTTGAAAAAATTATAGAAAAATTACCTACTTTAAAAATTCACGAAAGACGAGAAAAAGATAATAGTATATTTATTTTAGAATATAATAATCGCCGAGCAAAGATTGATATAGATAGTTTTATAAGAAAGCTAGGCGACAAAAAAAGTGAGAAAAGCGATAAAAAGGTAGAAGAATTTATTTATTATATTGTGAATAATTTTACAGCTCAAGATAATGTATCTTTAGACGATATTATAAAAGAAGAGTTGGTAGATAAGGTTTACCCCGTTGTTCGCTCAACAGGGTTTAACAGAGATAATAAACAACAACTTGTTAAATTTCCGCATACAAATGAAACGGACATTTATTTAGCTTATGATTTTGAAAAAGGGTATAAGCTTCTAGATAAGACTTTTTTAGAGAAACTTTCGTTGTCATTAGATGAGATTTTTGAATTTGCTAAAAGAAATCTAGAGAACTTACCACTAAAATATAATCTAGATGAAGTAGAAGGAAATAAATTTTATTTTCTAAATGCTAAAGATGGCTATGATGGAGCACGAGTTATTGATAAAAATATTTTAGATTATTTTTATAAAAAAATTGGAGAGTCATATTATTTAGGCTTACCTCATCAGGATGTTCTTATCATAGCGGATATAAAAAATAAAAAAGGGCTGGAGATTCTGCAAAAAATGATGGTTCATTTCTTTACAGAAGGTACAGTTCCGATAACAACAATTACATTCAAATATGATGGAGAAAAATTAGAAAGTTATTTTATTTTTGTTGAATAAAGCGACTAAAATTTAAAATAGTATAGGAGAACGATTATGTTATTTTTTTACAATAAGAAAATGCTAGGAGAAACATTATTAATTACTATTCAAAATAGTGAAGAGATTACTTATGAAGATAAGAAAAATATTACACTTATTAAAGATAATAATGGAGTATTAGTAGGATTAAATATTTTTAATGTTGAAAATTTGAAACTAGAAGGTGAGGGAAGTATCGAATTATCTGATGAACAAAAAGAAATTTTGAGCAAACGTCTAGAAAAGAATGGTATCAAAATAGATTTAGAGGGTAATAACGATGATTACTTCGTAGTAGGGGAAGTTCTTACTTGTGAAAAGCATCCAGATGCAGATAAACTGAAAGTAACAACGGTTAATGTTGGAGAAGAAACTTTACAAATTGTTTGTGGAGCACCTAATGTAGAAGCTGGACAAAAAGTCGTAGTAGCTCTTAGTGGAGCGATGATGCCGAGTGGATTACTTATTAAACCATCGAAATTACGTGGTGTAGATTCTAACGGTATGCTATGTTCAAAACGTGAATTAGGTTTACCTCAAGAAGAAGTAAGAGGTATTTTAGTATTAGAAGAAGATGCTAAAGCAGGTACTAAATTAAAAGAATTGAATTTAAAATAATTTATAAATAGGAGGTGTAACTATGGTTAATTGGAAAAAATGGTTTTTAGAAGAAGATGAAGATGAAATTTATAAAGCTGAAGAAGGGCGTAGAGATAAACAAGAAAAACCTGCTTCTTTAACTAAAGAGAGTGATTTTGATATAGAAGAATTTGAAGAAGAATCGATTGTAGACAAAAAAGAAGCTAGAAAATACGAAGAAATTGATTTAGATGAATACAGTGTTCCAGAAGATTTTGATATAGAGTTTACAGAAGAAGATGAAGAAGATTTACCTCCGCAAAAATATAAAAGAGAGAAAAACAATGGCGGATTAATGGGGCGAATAAAAGGTTTATTCTCTAGTTCGAATGATAAACAATTTTCAGATGATGACTTTGAAAAAGATTTCGAAGAAGATGAAGCTGAAGATTATAAAACATATTTAGAACGTCAAAGACGTGAAGAACAGTTAAGAAAAGAAGAAAATTACACTATAGTAGAAGACTTTGATGAAGAAGATGAAGAAGAGTACGAAGAAAAACCACAAGGATTCTTCAGCCGTCTAAAAGAACGTTTATTTAGTGTAAGTGAAGAAGATATAGAAAAAGAAGAATTAGATGCCATACTTGACGACTTGGAAGATGAGCAAACTTCTGACAAATTTGTAGAAGAAATTGACGAAAAATTTGAGAGAACTGGACAACAAGATTTTTCAGAGCGAGTTCGTAATGAGAAAGTTATCGATGTGGAATTTGAAGAAATAGATTTATCAGAATATGAAGAAGATCTAGAAAAAGAAGGAAAACCTGAAAATACTACTAGTTTAACAGACGCACTAAAAGAACTAGGAGTAGAAAACTCTGAAATAAAAGATGTTGATATTTTTGGAGATAAATCAGATAGAAGAACACATCCAACACTTGCAGCTGTTCGAACAAAAAGATTAAAACAAGATCATAAGATGGATACTTTAGGTACGGATGTTGCTTTAGAAAAAGATCATAGCGATTTGAAAAATGAGATAGCTAAAGCTTATGAATTGAAAGAAGCATATGCTGAACAAGATTCAGAAGCTAGAGAAACTAAAAATAAAGATGCACGTGTTGAATTAAATGAAAACTTCAATAAATTAGAAAGACGCGAAGATAAAATACAAAAAGATAACGTATTATATAAACAAGATAAAGAATTAGATGAACTTTTTGAAGAGATTAAAGTAAAAGAAGAAGAGAGTCATCTAAGAACTGTGCCAGAATTAGAAGTTCGCACTGTAGATGCAGAAGGTGAACGTCGTGAAAAAGTCAAATATACTACTGTTGACGACATTTTAGAAGGAAATGATGATTTATTTGAAGACGATATAGATAGAACTAGCAAGAAGCTAGTAGGTGAGCGTTTTGATGAAACTATTAAAGCGACAAAAGAGGTAGAAGATTTTAGAAAAGACTTATATGAAGGTAGAAGAGCAGAAACAGTAGAAAAAACAGCCTTAGACGAGCTTATCGAGGCAGAAAATATTGATATTTTCAAAAAAGAAGAGACTTTACCTGAAATAGAAAAATTAAACACCAATCTAAAAGAGTTTAGAGAAGAACATAATGTAGAAGATATTGAAGAAGATATTGATTTAGTGGAAAAAGCTGCACGTATAGAAGATATCGAAGTAGAAGACTACGATGAAATAAAAGATCATAAAAAAGATATCCTAGAGGGTTATAGCGACTATCATTTAGATGAAAATGAGATTATTGAACTTGAAGAACAAAATCATTTAGATGAAACAGCAACAGACGTTGATATTGATAGATTATTAGCGGATATTTCTCCTCGTAATAAGGTGAAAACGATGAATAATGATGTTGATAAGTTTGTTAATGAAAAAGTTGAGCCAATAGAAGTTGCTGTTCAGAGAGTCGAAAAACACTTAGAAGAAGATGAAGTAGTAGAGGAACAAGAGGAAGAGGAAATTGGTATCGACTATACTGAAAAACTTTATACTGATGATGTTTTTGACTATTTCGATAAAGGTAATGGAAGAAAACTAGGTGAATATAAAACTATAGACCATGGTTATAGACCTGTAAGCAAAGAAAAAATAGAGAATAATCAACGTATCTTAGATGCAATTTTTGAAAAGTATTCTAATAATGGAATATCAACAAATAAATCGGTAACTGCTAAAACTATGGAGACAAGCATTATTACACCAAAACTTAGAAATGTAGGGAAGTTTAAGCCAACTCCAGTTTATTCATCAGTTTATGGTTCAGGACCACGTAAAGATGTAGAAGTTAAATCTATAACTAAGTTGGCAGAAGAAGCGGGTTTATCAGATAAAAAAAGCGTTCCTGTGAAAAAAACTGCAGAACCAAAAAATAAAAAGAAGTCAGAAGCTAAGGTAGGAAAAAATGAGCAGGCAAGTGCTGATATTTATAAAGAAATAGCTTCTCAAGAAGAAACTGTATGGAATATTGGCTCTGCTAAAAGAGTGCCTAAAAGCAAAATAAAAACAAAAAAAGATAAAAAGTAATTTAATATTTTTCAATTAACCAAAAAACACCAACCGTAAGAATATAATATTACGGTTGGTATTTTCTATGCTATGAAGTTAGTATTTTTCTAAGATTTCTGCTCTAACGGCAGAGATTAAATATAGCGAACCTGTAATTAAAAGTACTTCATCACTTTTTAAATTAGGAATAAGCTTAGAAAGAGCTAGTTCATAATTTTCATATTTAGTAACAAATGTATCATTAAAACTACGAACAAGATTATCCAAGTTCGATTCTTTGATTTCAATAGGAACTTTAGTTGCAGAAAACTCAGCGGGGATAGTTTTTAACTTAGTCACCATATCTTCATAGTCCTTATCCTCAAGGATACCTAACAAGATTTTTAGTTTTGGGAAGTTGTTAGCACTAAGGTAATTGACCAAACTGCCAATACCATCATTGTTGTGGGCTCCGTCTAATAGGATATTCGGACGAATCCATTCTAGACGACCTGCCCAAGTAGACAAAGCTAAAGCAGAACTAATTGTTTTATCATCTATATCGATAATACCACGAGAGCGCAGATTAAAGATCGCTGCTAGTGCTAGTGATGCGTTGCAAATTTGATGTTGACCGACCATTTTTGTTGTGTAGTCGATATTCCTGAAGCTAAACTTATTGCCATGAGCACCAATATCTTTTATTTCTATATTGTTTTCATCTAAAATAGAAAGTTTTGCATTTTTTTCCTTACAAATATTAGAAATAACATCTACAATACTATCATTAGCTGGATAGATAAGGACGTTATCATTTTCTTGGATAATACCGGCCTTTTCATAGGCGATTTTTTCCAAAGAATCACCTAGTATTGTAGTATGGTCCAACCCGATTTTTGTAATAATCGACAATAGCTTTTCTTTAAAAATATTTGTTCCATCATAACGCCCACCAAGACCAACTTCCATAATAACAAAATCTGTTTTTTGATCTTTGAAATATAGTAGAGCAACTGCTGTAATAATTTCAAAGAAAGAAAGCTTATCGCTAGGGTCATGATTATTTGCATCATAAACTTTAACAACTTCTTTATAGAGACGATATGCTTCTTTGTATGGAATAAAGTCATCGTTAATACGAATACGATCGTTAAAACTTAGCATGCTAGGACTAGAATAAAGACCAACACGATATTTAGTTTTTAGTATGTCTTTTATATAAGAACATGTAGAACCTTTCCCATTAGTCCCTGCGACATGAATAACTTTCAAGTCATGCTCAGGATTATTGAATAGAGCCAAAACATGCTCCATACGATGTAGACCAAGCTTCATTCCAGTGCGCTCTATTTTATAAGAAGCGGTGATAAGGAGTTCTTCACAGACGCATTCAAGCGCAAAGCTAGTTAGCTCGTCTTGAGGTAGTGTTTCCAGTTTATCGATAATATTTTCTAAGTTTTGTTCAGTAAATAATTCTAAAATATTATTACTATCTACTAAATTATTTTTTGTCAAAAAGTTTTCAACTTTATTTTTACATTTTAAATTCATAATAAATTAACTCCTAAGGAGACGGTATCTCCTGATTTTATACATTTAATTCTATAATGTTAAGAAGAAAAAGTAAATAGCAGAAAAAATAATTTTTAACTAAACTTTAGTTATAGTGTAAAGTTTGTGTTAAGTTCAGAATATATAATATAACTATAACAAGTTAATAATATTTTTTTCATAATATATGGCTCGTCAATTGACGAGCCGTTCTCCTTTTATTCCATATTTTTTGCGACTATAGCACCTATTCCGATAAAAGCTACTACTAAAACAGCTGCCGTTAAAAATTCTAAACTCCAGATATTATTTAATTTCGAACCAAAATTTAGCCAAATTAATCGACCGGGAATAAGACCGATAAGGTTGGCTATAAAATAATGTTTAAATGATATTCTAGTAAGTCCATAAGAATAACTAACAACACTGTTTGGTAATATCGGAGTAAGTCTACAAATAATCAAAAAGGTAGCGAGTTTATTGTCGTTAAGCCCAAAAATTCTATTAAACTGTTTTAAGGTAAGATGTTTTTCTAAAAAATTTTCAATTTTATTTCTCGCAAAATATCTTGAAAGTAAAAACATTATATTTGTATAAATAATAGCTGCAATAATAGTCAATATAGCACCTTTTGTAAATCCAAATAGAAGACCACCGATAACAGAAAAAATTCCAGGTGGGAATAGCAAAATAGGGAGAATAGATGCTAATAATAAAAATATTATAGGTGCATAATCACCAAATTGTTCAATAAAGTTTTGCATATTTTCTCCTTTAACTATAAATGTATTTTCAGGTTTTCCTATTCAAATAGTATAACATAAAGCATGGGGAAAGGTGAATATAATAGTTTTCTAGAGAGTGACTGCAGGTCAAGCATGGAAAGATGAAAAAACAAGTTTTAGTCTAGGCTAGAACTTGTTTTTTCTATAAATTCACTTGCATATGATATAATATGTTTTATATAGTAAAGAATAATACAGGTGATAATAATGACTAAACTAAAAAAACTTTTAGATGAAAAAAAATATTTGATAATGGGGATTTTAAACTTCACTCCGGATTCTTTTTCAGATGGAGGAGATTTTTACGATGTTGAGACTGCGATAGAAGGTGTTCGTAAGATGCTAGATGAAGGTGCTGATATTATTGATATAGGAGCGGAATCAACGCGACCTGGCTCAATAGCTATTTCAGAAGATGAGGAGCTTCGCCGTTTAGAGAGAATTTTCCCGATTTTGCGTAAGGAGTTTCCTGAAGCATGCTTTAGTATAGACACTTATAAACCAGCTGTTGCTGAATATATGATTAAAGCTGGTGTTGACGTGCTTAATGATGTAAATGGAGCAAAAGGAAGCAATATGGCAGAGGTTGCTGCAAAGTATGATATACCGATTGTTATTATGCATAATGGTGGCGTAGAAGAAGGTAGTGAAGTCGAACAAGTCGCTCGTGAACTTGGGGAGAGTTTAGATATTTGTCTTGTGGCTGGTGTTAAAAAAGAAAATATAATAATCGATCCAGGAATGGGATTTGGTAAGACTGCTGAAGCTAATTTAGAGATTACTAGAAAATTAGACTCGTTAAACTCTCTAGGTTGCGAGATTTTATATGCGGTAAGTAGAAAGAGAACGACGGATTATGTTTTAGGAGGAAATACTAACCCTAAAGAACGAGATATAGTTACTGCGACACTATCTTTAGAAGCAATACGTCGTGGAGCAAAAATGGTGCGTGTTCATAATGTAAAAGTTATGAAAGAAGCATTGATAACTTATGAAATAATAAATGGATAAAATATAGAGGAATACTAAGAAAGGAGGTTAAGATGAAAAATACTTTTATTTATAATAATCATTTAGAAGCGAAAAAAGTACTTAGTACCCTTGAAAAAGAGTTAGAGTTATGCGATGAATTTATTTTTAGCGTGGCATTTATTTCGGAAAGTGGTTTGACAAGTTTGCTTCAGACTTTAAAAAACTTAGAAGAAAGAAATATTCGCGGGAAAATATTGACAACAGATTATTTGTATTTTAACACACCAAAAGTTTTAGATAAACTAGCTACTTTTAAAAATATAGAGCTAAGAATGTATGCTAGTTCGAAAGATAATCATGGTTTTCATACAAAAGGTTATTTGTTTAAGAAAAAAGATTCTTGGAATATTTTGTTAGGTAGTTCGAACTTAACGAGTGCTGCATTAACGATTAACAAAGAGTGGAATACATTTGTTGAAGAAGATAATCAGCTATGTTCAAGCATATTAGAAGAATTTCATACATTATGGAATATGTCAGAAGACTACTCCAACGTAAAAGATAAATATAAAGTTGAGTTTTTGAACAATAAGCAACAAACTCCTAAAACAATAGATAATATTACCGATGAAATTAGTCCAAATGAGATGCAACAAAGTTTTATAGAAAACTTTAAAAAGCTACGAGAACAATATAATAGAGGATTACTTGTGTCTGCTACTGGTACTGGTAAGACATTTGCAGCAGCTTTTGCGATGAAAAATATAAATGCCAAAAGGATTTTATTTATTGTTCATCGTGAACAGATTGCAAGGCAAGCTTTGGAAACTTTTAAAATTATTTTTGGGAACAGTCGTACATATGGACTTCTTACAGGTAAAAATAAAAATATAGAAGCGGATTTTGTTTTTGCAACAATACAAACAATATCCAAGTCTGATGTGTTTGGAAGTTTTTCTAAAGATTGCTTCGACGAGATTATTATTGACGAGGTGCATCGAGCGGGGGCGAAAAGTTATTTAACAATAATAGATTATTTTGAGCCAACTTTTTATTTGGGAATGACAGCAAGTCCGGATAGAACAGATAGCTTTAATATTTACGAGTTATTTAATAACAATATTGTTTATGAAGTACGCTTAAAAGAAGCGATGGAAAATAACCTTCTTTGTCCGTTTCACTATTTTGGGATTAGCGATTTGATAGTAGATGGCGAAACGCTAGATGAACTTAGTGATTTTACAAGATTAACCTCTGATAAGCGAGTGGATCATATTATTGATAAAATAAATTACTATGGCTATTCGGGGGATAGAGTAAAAGGATTAGTATTTTGTTCTTCTAAACGAGAAGCACAAATACTTAGCGATGCATTTAATAGTAGAGGATTTAGAACTACTAGCTTAACAGGTGAAGATAGTCAGGAAAAACGCGAAAAAGAAATTGAGAAGCTAATAGCTGACTCGGGAGATATATTAGATTATATTTTTACCGTAGATATTTTTAATGAAGGTATAGATATTCCAGAAGTTAATCAAGTGGTTATGCTCCGTCCAACACAAAGTGCGATAATTTTTATCCAACAGTTAGGTCGTGGTTTAAGGAAAAATAAAGACAAAGATTTTGTCGTAATAATAGACTTTATCGCAAACTACAAAAATAACTTTTTAATACCGATTGCCCTATCAGGAGATAGATCTTATGATAAAGATACAGCTCGTAAGTTCCTATCACAAGGGAATAGATATTTACCAGGAATGTCGACTATCCATTTTGACAATATATCGAAACAAAGAATATATAGCGCAATTGATAATGTGAAATTGAATACATGGTTATTTATTTCTGATGAGTACAACAAGTTAAAAAATAAACTCGGTAGGATTCCAACCTATTATGACTTTGAAAATTATGACACGGTAGATATTAAAAAGATTTTTGAGGTCGCAGGTAGTTATTACGCGTTTTTATCTAAAAAAGGCCGAGATTATAGCTACAATGGGAAAATATCAAAAACAGCAGAAAATATGTTAAACTTTGTATCAACTAATTTAATCTTAAGCAAGAAAATAGAGGAGCTTATACTTTTAAGATTAATTTTAAAAAATTCTCAAAATCTTGAAGAGGATTTTAGAGGTGTGATGCTTACAGATTATACTAAATTAATCGCTGATTATGAACTTGAGGTAAGTAGGAAGATTCTTACAAATAATTTTGTAACGAGCAGTGTTACGAAAAAGAAATTTAATGACTGTATATTTTTAGATGAGTATAACAAGGTGGTAAAACCATCAAAAGAATTAGAAAAAGAATTGCAGTCAGATATTTTTAGAACATTGTTGGCAGAATTAGTAGAATATGGAATTTATAGATATAACAAATATTATAAAGCTAATCTATATAGGGATACTAATTTTGTCCTTTATGAAAAATATAGTTTTGAAGATATTTGTAAACTTTTTTCTTGGAGTATCAATTATGTACCTTTAGCTATTGGCGGTTATAAATATGATGAACAGACAAAAACTTTACCGGTATTTATCAATTATGACATAGATGAAAATTCATTCAACCATGATTATGTCCATGGATTTTTACCAGACAACGGTTTTACATCAATGTCGAAACCACGTCGTAATTTAGAATCAAAAGAATGTGAATACTTCTATAAAGATGAAACAAAGATTTATCTATTTATGAGAAAAAATAAAGATGATAAAGATGGAGCGAGAATATTCTATTTCCTTGGAGAGATGAAAACAGTAGGAAAACCGGAATTAGTTCATAGAGAAAAAAGTGGCGATACAGTTCTTCAGTTTTTCTATAAACTGCAGACACCCCTTAGGGAAGACATGTATGAATATTTTACAAAGGAGAAGATATAATGATAGATATAGAGTTAATAGAAGGCTTAAGTATAGATGATGCTAAAAGAGTTTGCTTATGGACAAATGAAAAAGGTATAGAGTTTTTGAGAAGGTGGGCAGGACCAGACGTCGAGTTTCCACTTAATGAGGATTCATTATTAAATTTTGAAAACATATACTCTATACAGAAAAATGGAGAATTTATAGGTATAATTAGAAAAATACGTCAAGTTGGCACAAATATTCATATAGGAAATTTCATATTAAATCCTGAGTATACAAACCGTGGTTTTGGGAAAATAGCTTTAAGGAAATTTATTAATAGTATTTTTTTAGAACAACAAGTAGAAACTATAACTCTTAATGTTTTAGCTGATAATAAGAACGCTATGGAATTATACAAAAAATGTGATTTTGAAGTTCTTTCTACAATAACTCAACCCATTAAAAAATATTTGATGGTTAGAAGAAAATAAAAGCTTGAAAAACTAGTATAATATTTACAAAATATAGTGGATATTTGTTGATTTTTAATTTTATAATTGATATAATGGAAAACAGAGTAATTTTATTACTCCTTACTCTCTTGCAAAAAAGGGAGTCGCAAAGACCAAAAGGAGGTAACACACATGAGAAAATATGAAGTAATGTTTGCTGTTCAACCACGTATCGATGAAGAAGCTAAAAAAGCTGTGGTTGATAGATTCGTAAATATTCTTTCAGAAGGTGCAGAAGCAGTAGAAGTTAAAGATTTAGGTAAAAAACGCCTAGCTTATGAAATCGAAGACTTCACTGATGCTTTCTACTATGTAGTAGAATTAACTTCAGAAACAGATGCGTCTACAAAAGAATTCGATCGTTTAGCAAAAATTAGCGATGACATCATCCGTCACATGGTAGTTAGATTAGAAAAATAAGGGGTGACTTACTATGATTAATAACGTAGTATTAGTAGGAAGATTAACAAAAGATCCAGAATTAAGATATTCTAGTTCAAATATCCCGATGGTTTATTTTACAGTTGCTGTGAATAGAACATTCGCTGATCAAAATGGTCAAAGACAAGCGGACTTTATTGGCTGTGTAGCTTTTAGAAAGCAAGCAGAAAATATGGCGCGTTTCTTAGGACGTGGTAGTTTGATTGGTGTAGAAGGAAGAATCCAAACTAGAAATTATCAAGGAAAAGATGGGAATACTGTCTATGTTACAGAAGTTGTAGCTGATAGAATCCAGTTCCTTGAATCTAAGTCTAGTTCAAATAGACAAAATAACGGATTTGATTCAATGAGTTTCAATCAACCTCAATCACAACCATCATTTAGTAATAATCAAAATTATTACAACAATTCTAATCATAACCAAGGGCAAGCTAATTCAGCTATGCAAGATTTTATTAATGACAGTTCATTTTCTGATTTTGGAGAAAATTTCCCAAGTAACTTAGATGATGACTTCATGCAGGATGTAGTAAATCCGTTTAAAGAAGACTAAAATTACATAGGAGGACATGCGCAATGGCAGTAAATAACAATCGTCGTAACAACATGCGTCGTCGTAAAAAAGTATGTTATTTTACAAAAAATAACGTTGAATTTATCGATTACAAAGATGTAGAATTACTTAAAAAATTCATTTCTGAACGTGGGAAAATCTTACCACGTCGTGTAACTGGTACTTCAGCTAAGTATCAAAGAATGTTAACTACAGCAATTAAAAGAGCTAGACACATGGCACTTTTACCATACGTAGTAGACGAAAAATAAGATTAAATAGAGAAAAAGACGAGCTTAGGCTTGTCTTTTTTTTATGCTTTGATATAATAAAAGAAAATACGTGTATGTTGAGAGTGAGGTAGTAGAATGGAATTCAAAAAATTGAGTGAAACAAAAGTGCTAAAAGATCCTGTTCATAGTTATATTCATATTAACTATGAGGTAGTTTGGAATTGTTTAGATAGCAAGGAATTTCAGCGCTTACGTCGTATCCGACAATTAGGTGGAGACTTTCAGGTTTATCCAACAGCAGAACATTCTCGTTTTTCACACTCATTAGGGGTTTACGAAATTGTTCGTAGGATGGTTACGGAGATAAAATCTTTAAGTGTGGAACTTAGTGAATATGATAAAATCTGCGTAATGTTGGCAGGGTTGTTGCACGATGTAGGTCATGGCCCATTTTCTCATGCATTTGAACATGTTACTAATCATAGTCATGAAGATTATACAGCTAAAATAATCTTAGGAGAAACGGAGCTTAATCAAGTATTAACTGAAGTATCTCCAAGATTACCAGAGGATATAGTATCGATAATAGAACATAATCATCCAAATGATATTCTTAACCAAATTATTTCTGGTCAATTAGATGCTGATAGAATGGATTATTTACTTAGAGATTCATACTTTTCAGCAACAAGCTATGGACAGTTTGACTTAGAAAGAATATTACGAACAATGCGGGTTAGAAAAATAGATGAAAATAAGAAAGCTCTTGTCGTGAAATACACGGGGATTCATAGTGTAGAAGACTATATTATGGCAAGATATCAGATGTATTGGCAAGTATATTATCATCCAGTAGCACGCAGCTATGAGGCAGTATTTATTCAACTTTTTAATAGATTAAAAGATATTTTTAAAGATAATAAAGAGTATTTTTCTGATATGAAAGTTTTAATCCCATTTCTTGAAAAAAATGTGGTTAGTGTAGAGGAGTATTTCAAATTAGATGAAAATTCTCTATTGTATTGTTGTAGTTTAATTCAGGATAAAGATGATGAAATTGCAGCGGATTTAGCTCGAAGACTACAAAATAGAAGACTTTTTGAGTATGTAGATTATAGTGAAGAGAACTTGGCACAAATAAAAAATATGCTAAAAGAGCAGAACCTAGATGAAAAATATTATTTGCGAGTAGAAAATGTAGAGGCGAGTGTTTACAGCCCATATAAAGGTAGAAAGATTCTAATAGAACAATTAGATGGTAAGATAGTTGCTTTAGAAAAAGCTAGTACTATAGTAGAATCGATAACAAAAGGCGAAACAAAAAGAGAAGGAACGATATTTTATCCAAGATAAAAAGAAAGCTAACTTAGGAAGGGGATTCTAGGTTAGCTTTTATTGTTTCAAAAATAATTGTCAGAAAATAATTATATATTAACTTACTATTGATTTTAATTGTCGAAAATGTTATAATCATACTTATAAAAAATTGAATGATGAGATAATAAAGGAGAGATAAGAATGTTT
Organism: Gemella sp. 27098_8_92; assembly: GCF_041433685.1. Taxonomy (NCBI): domain Bacteria; kingdom Bacillati; phylum Bacillota; class Bacilli; order Caryophanales; family Gemellaceae; genus Gemella; species Gemella sp. 27098_8_92. The sequence goes on along the minus strand of NZ_JAPWBZ010000004.1, from coordinate 34,970 downwards.
GAATTAGCAAATGTAGCAAGACCAGGAGTGAGTGAATATATTTCAGGGAGTGGAGCTTTGGCTGTACTTGATAATAGGCTAGAAGGATTTAATACTCCTTTGATTGTTACAGGTGAAAAATCTTATGAAGCGTTTAAAAAATTTTATAAGGGGAATAGAGAATTTAGAGTAGCAAAATATGACGGGACATCATCTTATGAAGATATGAAACGCATTGCAGATGAATATGGAGAAGATGTTGATGTGGTTATTGGTGTAGGAGGAGGTCGTGTTATTGATACAGCTAAAGGTGTGGCAAGCTTTTTAAATAAAGAGTATATGACTATTCCAACGGTAATAGCAACATGTGCTCCTTATGCTCCAGTAGCGGCGGTTTATAATCCGGATAAAACTTTTAGAGAGGTTGGATATTTTAAACGTACTGCATATGCTTGTATTGCAGACTTAGATTTATTACTAGAATCACCAAAAGAATATTTTGTTGCGGGTATTGGAGATACTCTTGCGAAGTGGTATGAAGCTGTAGTGCTAGTGGAAAGAAATAATAAATATAACGATCCTTTAGTAAGAATGGGACTAGAAGCTGCAAAAATTACGCGTGATGCTCTTTTACGTGATGCTAATGGTGCATTAGAAGCTATGAGTACAAAAACAGTAACAGAAAGCTTCAAACACGCCGTAGATACTGTATTTGCGATTTCTGGAGCGGTAGGATGTTTTGGAGTTCATTATGGACGTATGGCAGGAGCTCATGCTGTGCATAATGGTATGAGTTTAGTAAAAGAAACACATAAAGTTCTTCATGGAACAAAGGTTTCATATGGTATTCTAGTTCAATTATTAGCAGAAGGTAAGGAGGAAGAAGTAGAAAGATTAATTCCATTTTATAAAGAAAATGATTTAGCTTATAACCTAGCATGTGTGAATGTAGTAGAAGATGTAGAAGAAAAAATTGAAAAAATTGCAGAGTTTGCTGCTAGTGAAAAAGAATCATTTAAATTGGCGGTTGATGTTTGTACACCAGAGGTTGTAGCAACAGCAATGAGACAATTAGAAGAGATGACAAAATAAATATAAATATCCCTCAAATAATAAATTTGAGGGATATTTTTTAGATATTATCTTTTAATACGGGTAGTAACATTTGTTCTTTTACGGTATTAGCTGTCTCATCTTTTAGAAGATAATTAACTATCTCATAACCAAAAAGAATTGCGACTGTGGGACCTTGAGCAGTAATAACATTTTTATCAACTACAACAGCTTTTTTAGAATTGTAAGATTGACATTCTAGTTCTTTATCGAAACCTGGATAAGATGTAGCTTCTCTGTCTTTTAAAATCCCTGCCGCACTCAGTACTATAGGCGCTGCACAAATAGCTGCGACTAATTTGTCTTCATTATACATAGTTTTGAAAAACTGAATGATTTTGTTATTGTCACGTAATAATGTACTTCCTGGCATTCCTCCAGGAATAACAATAGCATCATATTCTAGTATATCTTCAATATCATTAATCTTTTTATCGACAATAATTTTAATATTATGAGCACCTGTAACGTATTCGGCGTTATTAGCTGAAATAAGATCAACTTCTAAATTCGCACGGCGCATAATATCAAGAGGAGCAATTAGCTCTAACTCTTCACCACCATTGTCAACGAACAAGGCAACTTTTTTTGTCATAATAACCTCCTAAGTAATAATTTGATAATAAATATAAAGTATTGTAAAAATAATCGACCATCTGCGGAAGATGGTCGATTAAAGTTTAAACTCATAATTATTTAGAAATTTCCAGAACCCCGTAACCAGTGTCACGACGTTTATAAACTATAGAAATTTCGTTAGTATTTGCATCTAAGAATGCGAAGAAGTCATGTCCTAAAAGCTCCATTTGGAATACAGCTTCATCTCTTGTCATAGTTTCAACTTTTAGTTGTTTAACTTTACCGAAATCAAGTGATGTTTCTTCTACATCTTCTAATGCGCTAGTAAGAAGATTTTCTTCTACAAATCCTTTTTCACGACCTTTTCTATTAATTCTAGTTTTGTGTTTTCTCATTTGACGCTCAAGTTTGTCCACAACTAAATCAATAGCAGCGTAAAGATCTTCGTTTGTTTCCTCTGCGCGAAGTGTCACACCTTTAAGAGGAACAGTTATTTCAATTTTTTTCTTATTATTTTTGTATACTTTAGCATTAGCGTAAACGTTTGCTTGTAAACTGTCGGCAAAGTATTTTTCTAATTTAGAAACTTTGTTCTCAACATACTCCCTAATTGCTTGAGTAATTTCTAAATTTTCTCCTCGTACTTGATATCTTAACATTTTAAAGCACTCCTTTCATAAAGTAGCTAGTCTACTTTATAGGGTATCCCCTTGTTTTTATACTTATATTATAACACTTTTTGATAACGTTAGCAACATAATTTCTAGAAAAAGATTTTTCCAAAAAAATAGATTATTATTTGTTTTATAAATATATTTTTGTTAAAATTAAATTAAAATAGAGGATTAATAACATTTTAACGTTATGTAAAGTCTTAAATATAAGAATTAAAGGCAAAAATTGCAGAAAAATACTAAAATCAATAAAGTTTTAGGTAGAGATGAACTTTTGTAATCTTTGTTATATTCAATAGTAAAAATTAAAAGGGATTATGAAATATTTTTAAAAGGTAACTGTGGGGAGTAGGTTATGTTTTTTGAAGAATATAGTGAGTTTATCGAAGCACTTTATTGTGTTCGTTATTCAAAAAGAAATGAAGAAGAAAAGTTAAATAGTTATAAAGAAATTTATAATGATTATATAAAATTTGGAGAAGTAAACAAAGATTTTGAAGAAATTTACAACGATATAATAACGGGAGTAGTCTATACTTTAAAAGCTTGTGATTTAGAGTTTTTAAGAGTGTATAATGGGCTACTCCTTTCTATTTCTAAACTTTTACGACTTAAAGTAAAAATTCATTATTTAGAAGAGTCGACTTATATTGACAAGGTATATGTTGTTCAAGGAGAAGAAAGAAATTATCATTGTCTTCAGTGTGATAATAAAAATCAAAAATTATTTTTTAGCTACGAAACGGAAGGAATAAAAATAACATATTGTAAAAGATGTCTAGAGTTCGGAAGATGCGATAATTATTTTATAAGATTTTATATAAATATTCCTTTTAATAAAATTAATAAACTAAAAGAACCACCGGTGATCTTAAGTGATGTTCAGAAAGAAGCAAGTGAGAAAATAGTGGAAAGTAGCGAATTAAGGAAGAATACTTTAATCTGGGCGGTCTGCGGTGCAGGTAAAACAGAAATAGTCTATAAGGTTATCTACAATAATATAAAAAATAATAAAAAAGTCTGTATGGCTATTCCACGAAAAGATGTTGTACAAGAATTAGCAAGACGTTTTAATAGGGACTTCAGCGATATTCCTATAAGTGTTCTTCATGGTGACGAAAAAAAACTAGTCAATTCATGCTTTTATCTAATGACTACACATCAACTTATAAAATATTATAATTATTTTGATATTGTCATAGTAGATGAGGTAGATGCTTTTCCATACTACGGTGATGAATGTTTAGAACAAGGAGCTATGACAAGTCTAAAAAATCAGGGAATATTAGTGTTTTTATCAGCAACGCCATCAGATAAAGTAAAAAAACTTGTCGATGAGATTATAAAAATTCCTATAAGATTTCATGGGTATTTGCTTCCTATTCCAAAAATAAAAATAGAACAAAGTAAAGTATTTACCTATGAGAAGAAGTCACAGTACATTACGCAGTTTATTACTCAAAGATTAGAACTAGCTAGGAGATTATTAATATTTGTTCCAACTATCGCTACGAGTAAAAGCTTAAAATTATATTTAGAAAAAAGTCTAGTGGACGATATAGTTATAGATTTTGTTTATAGTGAAGATGAAAAACGACAAGAAAAGTTGGAGAAGTTCAAAAAGTGGGAGATAGATATATTAATTACGACGACTATACTAGAAAGAGGCGTCACATTTGATTATCTCGATGTTTTAGTGTTTGAAGCTAATCATAAGATTTTTACAAAAGAGGCATTGATACAAATAGCGGGACGAGTAGGAAGGAAAGAATACGATTATAACGGTAAGGTCGTATTTTTAGCAGATAAAATTAATAAAAATATGAGGCTTGCGATAAAAGAAATAAACTATATGAATAACCTAGCTAAGTATAGACGGTTAAATAAGGAGTAAATAATGGAATGCAGTTTTTGTAAGAAAGAGATAAAAGAAAAATTAGGGTTTAAAAATGTTTTTTCAAAGAAGGAAAGTTTTATTTTGTGTGAAAGTTGTAAGATAAATCTAAATATAAATATAGAACAGTTAGGAGAATATACCTTGTATTATTTCGCTGATTATGAATTTTTGAAAGATAGCATTTATGCGATTAAATATGGAGGAGACGTAGAAGAATGCCTAAAGTATAAAAGTTTGTTTAGAAAATTTTTTGAAGAGTATAATTTTGATTTAATTACAATAGTTCCAGCTAATAATGAGAGAAAAGTAATTCGTAGCTTTGACCATATAGAACAACTGTGTACGTTATGTAATGTAAAATTTGAGAAAATTCTAGAGTCTGATTATCGACCTAAACAAGCGAAGCTACATAAGCAAAGAGCGGGACATCCATTTTATACATTATCTTCTACTATACCTGACACAAATATTTCCAAAGTGCTTATAATCGACGATATTTTTACCAGTGGAAATACCCTACTATCTTGTGCAAAACCACTAAAAGAACTTTTTCCAAATTCAGAAATTAGTTTTTTAGTTCTTGCGAAAAGTATGCACTAGGGTTTTATTGAAGAAATAACAAAAAACATCATAAAATTTAATAGGTATCTTTTATAACTATAAACTAGATTTTGTGATATAATTTATTAGTTGAATAAATTTAGTTAGGAGATGGTTAAAACAAAAATTTTATTTTCGCTAATAATGATAGTTTTTATTTTGATATTAGTATATTACTTATCTAAAAAATTTGAACTAAAAAAAGAGCAAATAATAATTTTTTGGATTTTGGTGTTGTTTTGGACGGCGATTAGTATAATAAGAGCTTATAGGAAGCTTTATGTGATAACACCAATAGAGCAGGGTGGATTGTCTTTAACTCCGGTTTTAGCGGCGCAAATAGCCGCTGGCTATGGTCTTATGAGTTTAATCGTTAGGTTGCCAATGTTTTTGGCGAGTGATATTTTTAAACGTCGTAAAGTGTTTATACAGATTGCATTATTCTTGTTAATTTTAACCTCGTTTTTAGTGGCGTTTAATGCGAATTATTTAACACTTTATTTATCTTCGTTGTCACTAGGGATTAGTGCGACAATGCTAGCATTATTTAGTGTTATTTTCTCAGAAACATTTTCGAAAGACAAGGCGGCGGTGTCGGTATCTATTTTATCTATAGCACCGCTTTTAGCAGAATTTATGGCGGCTCCAATCCAATATTTATTAACAATGGATACATATAAGCAGTTTAATTATATGTGGCTTGTATCAGGATTAATAGCTCTAATAACATTTGTACTAACTTTTATGATGAAGGATTATCGTCCTGTTGATAGTGATTTTTCATTTAATAAGGTTAAGGTAGTTTTAAAACATAAGAGTTTTATTTATATTTGTTTATTAGCTGTCTTATTATCATTTATCAAGTTTTCTACCAGTGGGGCAAATATGATCGCTTATGGGAAGACTGATTTAAATATGACACCACTTATGTTGGCGTATATAGATGCGGTTTTTGCTGTGCCACAATTAATTGCAGGTGTTCTTGTAGGAGTATATCTTACTCGTAAATGGGGAATTCAAAAAACATTGTTATTTTTACTTGGGTGCTTATTAACTTTTTACATAATAGCCTTATATATCAACAATCCATATATAATTTATTTTAGCTATACTCTAAATGGTTTAGGATATGGTGGAGCGTACAATATTCTTATTGCACTAGCAATGCAATATTTTGACAGAGAGTATCGTAACGTTAGTATGGGTATTTACCAAGCGTTCTTTGCTTTAGGTATTTATTACGGGGATTATGTTTATGTGTGGATAGCTAAACATATTAAACATGGTTTGTTTGGTTTTAGCCAAAGTAAAGCAATATTTTTAATAGTAATTGGAATAACCTTGATAAGTATGATTATGGTAAAATTAAAAGTAAAAGATAGTTAAGTATTATAAAAGATGAGTATATCAAGATAGCGATATACTCATCTTTTTTTAAATAAAAAGTACTAATTTGTTAAATTTTCAGAATTCTTTAGGAAATTACTTGACAAACAGAAATAGCAGTGCTAGACTAAAAATAACAAGATAAAAAGAGAGGAACACTGTTATGTTATCATCAAAATTATTTAATACACAATTAAATAATTATTACTACAGCTACTATTAGATAGTGTTTGTACTTAGGTCTTATAGGTACAAACAAGGTTTGTATCTATGGGAGCTGTAGAGTTTGGTGATGCTCGCATAGAGGAATATTCTAAGCGGGCTAACAGTTTATAAAAAATAATACGAGGTTAAGAACTTTTTAAACTTGTATAAAAACTATTGAAAACCGTTTAGAACATTCTAAACGGTTTTTTCTTTTAGGAAAATCTTAAAATTAAAAAATAAAAAGGAGAAAAAGAAAATGAAATTTAAAAAATTAAAAGTATTGTTAGGAATAAGTTTATTAGTACTTGGTGGTTGTAGCAATAAAGGTGAAGTTAAAACAGATAATATAAAAATAGGAGTTTTGCAATACGCTGAACATAATGCTTTAACTAGTGCAAGAGAAGGTTTTGTAGAAGCGTTGGCAGAAGAAGGATACACTTCGGACAAGGTAACTTTTAATGTTCAAAATGCTATGGGAGATCAGAGTAATCTTCAAACTATAGCGGAACAGCTTGCAAGAAAAAATGATTTAAACTTTGTTATAGCAACACCTGCAGCACAAGCTATGGTTAATGTTGATGATAGAACGCCGACTATTTTCACAGCTGTAACGGATCCAGTAGCTGCTTCATTATTGGTTAAAACAGACGCTCCAGAAGGAAATGTAACAGGAACTGTTGACTTAACGCCAGTAGATAAACAAATAGAGAAATTGCTAAAAATAGTTCCAAAAGCAAAAAAAGTTGGAATTTTCTACAATTCAAGTGAAGTAAACTCTGAAGCACAAGCTAAGATTGTAAAAGAGACTTTGAAAAAATCTGGTGTAGAAGTTGTAGAAAAAACAGTAACTACAACAAATGATGTTCAACAAGTTATTACATCGCTAGCGAGTGAAGTAGATGCAATTTACTTCCCAACAGACACTACGGTAGCGTCAACAATTTCAACGATTGGTGCAGTCTTAAAAGAGAAAAAAGTTCCAGCATTAGGAGGAGATAAAGCAGTTTTAGAAGGAATGTTGGTTACTTACGGTGTAGACTACAAAGAGATAGGTCGTCAAGCAGGTCGTCAAGCAGCGCAAATCTTAAAAGGTAAGAAAATATCAGAATTACCAGTTGAACAACCTAAAAAGTTAGCTGTTGATATAAATGATGATATGGTGCGTACATTAGGTTTGAATAAAGAAGAATTATTAAAAGTATTAGTATAATATAGGAGGATAAGATGGATATATTATTATCAAGTGTTTCACAAGGTTTACTTTGGTCGGTTATGGCAATAGGGGTATATATAACTTTTAGATTATTAGATATTCCCGATTTAACAGCAGAGGGAAGTTTTCCATTAGGTGCAGCTATATGTGCAATAAGTTTGGTGAATGGTATGAATCCTTTTTTAGCAACCTTTTTAGGAATGCTAGGAGGACTTGTTATAGGGGTGGTTTCTGGTCTATTGCATACAAAGATGAAAATTCCGGCATTGTTAACAGGAATTATAACTTTAACAGGGTTATACTCAATAAACTTGAAAATTTTAGGGAAAGCTAATATAGCATTATTAAAAGAAAAAACATTGGTGACTATGTTACAAGGTTTTGGAATACCGAAAGTCTATGCGGTAATTCTATTAGGGTTAGTATTTTCATTAGTATTAATAGTCTTGCTAACTATATTCTTAAAAACAGAAGTAGGGCTAGCGATTTTATCAACAGGTGATAATGAAGATATGAGTGCAGCTAATGGTATACGAATAGATAATATGAAAATCTTAGGCTATATGATAAGTAATGGTTTTATCGCTTTATCAGGAGCGCTGCTTGCTCAAAATAATGGTTTTGCTGATTTGAATATGGGGGTAGGAACAATTGTTATAGGTCTTGCTTCTATTATAATCGTAGAAGTAGTTATCAAAAACCTTAGCCTAGGTAAGAGAATAGCCTCTATAATTATCGGTTCAATTATTTATAGACTTGTTATTTCAGTAGTATTAGAGATACCAGGTATGGATACGCAACTTGTAAAATTATTCTCAGCAATTATTTTAGCAATAATTTTATTTATACCTGAATTAGAGAAAAAATTCCCAAAGGGTGTTAGGAGATAAAAATGAGTTTAGTATTAAAGAATATAGAAAAAACATTTGAAAAAGGAACGATAAATGAAAATCATGTTCTTAGAAATCTTTGTTTGGAGATAGAAGATGGGGAGTTTGTTTCTATAATAGGAAGTAACGGAGCTGGGAAGTCTACATTGATGAATGTTATTGCGGGCGTGTTATTCCCAGATAGTGGAACGGTATCTTTAGATGGAGTAGATGTAACAAAAGATGATGTAACAAAACGTTCAAAAGATATTTCGCGTGTATTTCAAGATCCAAAAATGGGGACAGCTACAAGGATGACTATTGAGCAAAATATGGCGATAGCGCTAAAAAGAGGAAAATCAAGATTTTTTTCTCCAGGTGTGAAAAAAGAAGATAGAGAACTTTACAAAACAGCATTAGAGGAATTAGGATTAGGTCTAGAAAATAGATTGAAGAGTAGTGTGGAATTTCTATCAGGAGGGCAACGCCAAGCGTTAACTTTGGTTATGTCGACACTTGTTAAACCTAAACTTCTTCTTTTAGATGAACATACTGCAGCTCTTGATCCAAAAACAAGCGCTATGGTAATGAAACTTACAGATAAAATTGTTAAGAAAAATAATTTAACGACGGTTATGATAACTCACAACATGGAACATGCAATAGAATATGGTGATCGTCTAGTTATGCTTCACGAAGGCCATGTTGTTGTTGATATAAAAGGTGAAGAAAAAAAAGATTTAACCGTAGCAAAACTGCTAGAATTATTCAAAAAGAATAGTGGAAGCAATATTATCAACGATGATATGATGCTGTAGAGGTTAAATAAGAGATAGATATTAGATGTGTCTATCTCTATTTCTTATTGGAGAAAAAGAAAGAATTTATATTTATTTAGGTAGAAAAGTTACTTATAAATTTTAATTAATTTTCGTCGCTATTCTTTCAAAAAACAGCGAAATTTGGTATAATAAAAAGGATATCATACATGAAGTATAGATATAAAAAACAATAAAGGAGTGTTAAGTTGGATAATAACATTTCAGAAACATTAAAGAAAGAGTTAGAGAAACTTCTTGATAGTAAATTTTTCTATAGAGAGCCAAGTAATAATAAAGTTATAGCCTATAGTATTAGCTTTTTATTATTAATACTTTTGGGAAGTTTGTTAAAAGTTGAATTATTAACAGCCCTTTTAGCGATATTTCCTCTTACTTATGTTTTAGGGGCCAAAGGTTTAAAATTTTATATACCACTTGCTGCTGTTGGGACAGCGATGTTAGTATTTTTATCATCACCTCATATGCTGTTTTGGTTTGTGATGCACATGCTTCTTGGGTATTTAATATACCAATCTATAGTTAAGAGATATTCAAAAATATATTTACTTACTATGATTACAACATTCTTATTTATAGGATTAGCATTTTATGTGTTGTTACTTATAAAATATGGGGTTATTAATATTAATCAAGAAGAAATTTTAAAGTTTATAAATGATTATATTAATGCTATGTTGACAGCTAATCAATCTTTAGATAAGAGTTTAGTTTTATCAAGTTTTGAAAATATACAAAGAACGTTCCCTGTAACATTATTTGTTTTATTATTTATTTATAGTTTGGCTTTGTTACAATATACATTATCAATGCTATCAAGGGAATACATTATAATACCAACATTTCCAAAACTTAGCAGAATTATGATAAGTACTAAAACGGGATATATATACATAACTATTACATTGGTATACTTAATAGTTGAATCTATGATGGGGGCTAATTCTTATAATTTTTGGTATATGCTTTTACAAAATTTAACGAATATTTTATCATTGATTTTTGTTTTAAATGGTCTATTTACAGCGTTCTTTTTCATAGAACAAAAAGGGGATTCACCAGTAACTAAGGCGTTAGCTGTGTTTGGTATGATTCTTTTTAGTTCTGTTTTTGAACTAGTTGGTTTTGTTGATAGTTTGTTTAGATTACGAGAAATTTATATTATAAAGAAAGGAGAATAGTATGAGCGCAAAGAGAAAATATGAAATAGTTATATTTGCTTTATACACTATTGGTGCAATTATAATAGGATTAATGAATCTTATAAGTTTAGCAGTCTATCTAGTAGTAGGTCTTAGCGTGTTCATGCTATTTTTCTACTATAAGAAAAAAGTTTCAGAACAGACTGAAAAATATATTAGTAAATTGACTAATCGTATAAAAGATTCAACAGAAAAAGGTATTAATAAGTTCCCTATAGGAATTATTGTTATCGATAAGGATAGAAATATAGAGTGGGCAAATAACTTTATTTACAAAAATATAAAAGTAGAAGAGATAAAAGGGTTAAACATTTTAGAATTGATGCCAGAGATAAAAGATCTTTTTGAATTGGAAACGCCAGTAGATAATCAATTTGAGATTTTTGGAAAGCATTATAAGGTGAATTATCAAAAAGATAGTGGTTATATTTATTTCTTTGATATAACTGAAAGTAAAGTTGTTATGCAGAGATTTCGTGATACTCGACCTATTATTTTTAATTTAAGTTTGGATAATTATGAAGATGTTTATGATTCTCTTGACGATGAGGTTGCGAGTAAGTTTGATGCACAGATTGTAACAATATTAACGGAATGGGCAAAGAAAAATAGTATTTATCTTAAACGTATTGATGAAGACAGATTTATAGGGCTATTAAATGTAAAAGACCTTAAAAAAATAGAGAAAAATAAGTTCCAGATTTTGGATTCTATTAGAAATTTGAAAGAAGAGTTTGATGCTCCTATTACTCTTAGTATAGGGGTAGGAATGGGAACTGACTTTTTACCGGAATTAGGGGAACTTGCGAAAAGTTCGTTAGATCTTGCTCTTGGACGAGGTGGAGATCAGGTTGCCATGAAAGATATAGATGGTACAATTAAATTCTATGGAGGTAAGACAAATCCTCAGGAAAAAAGAACTCGTATTAAGGCTCGTGTTGTGTCAAATGCTTTAGCCGATATTATTAGTGATAGTGACAAGATTATTGTTATGGGGCATAAACGTCCAGACTTTGATGCTATAGGTGGATGTATAGGGATATATACTTTTGCCAAGTTAGTAGGAAAAGAATGCTATATTATTTTAAATGAAAGTGATCAGGATGAAACAATCCAAAAAATAATGTTTGAGATTAATGATACTGATGAAACATTGTCAAATGTTTTTGTTGATAGTGATGAGGCTTGGGAACTTATGACGCCACAAACAACGTTGATAGTAGTTGATACATCTGATGCTTCACGTGTCATTGATGCAGCTATTTTATCAAAAGCAAATAAAAAGGTTGTTATTGACCATCATAGACGTGGTGAAGATATAATTACGAATCCGCTACTGACTTATATAGAGCCATATGCTTCGTCATCTTCGGAGTTGATAGCTGAGCTTATAGAATATCAAACTAAGATTGAAAAAATTACACCATTAGCTGCGACAATTATGTTGGGTGGTATTGTGGTAGATACTCAAAACTTCTCAATAAGAACAGGATCAAGAACTTTTGATGCTGCGGCTTACTTACGTAGTAATGGGGCAGATCCAACAAAGGTGAAGACTATTCTAAAAGAACCTATCGAAAACTTTATGAGTAGAGTTGAAATTATTAATAATGCAATCCAAAAAACACCAGAGATAATTATCGTTAAAGCGCCAGATGATAAGAGATATACAAATGTCATGCTTGCTCAAAGTGCAGACTTACTGCTTACATTAAAAGGTATTGAATGTAGTTTCGCTTTAGGATATCTGGATGAAGATAAAGTGGGTATTTCAGCTAGATCTTTAGGGAATATGAATGTTCAATTAGTCATGGAAGAACTTGGTGGTGGCGGACACCTTGCTAATGCAGCTACACAGATTGAAGGTATAGATTTAGATGAGGCATTAGTTCGCTTAAATGATGCGATAGACAAGGTGCTATTGCAAGAAGATTAGTACTTGAATCAATCGGCTAGAAACATAAGAAAATAAAGGAAAAAGGAGATAAGGTAATGAAAGTTATTTTTATAGAGGATGTTAAAGGAAAAGGGAAGAAAGGTGATGTTAAAGAAATAGCGGATGGATATGCTAAATTTTTGATAACTAACAAAAAAGCTATACAGGCAACTAACGCTAATATGGCAACATTAAAAGGGCAACAAAAACGTGTAGAAAAAGATAAACAAGAAGAGTTAGTTCAAGCAAATCTGTTAGCAAAGCAATTAGAAGGGTTAGAAGTTAAGATTAAAGTAAAAGCTGGAGAAGGTGGAAGATTATTCGGATCAGTTTCTTCAAAACAAATTGTTGAAGAGTTGAAAAAACAACATGATTTAAAAGTTGATAAAAAGAAAATTGACTTACCAAATGGAATTCAAGCTTTAGGATATACAAATGTAAAAATTAAAATACATAATCAAGTAGAAGGAACTATTAAAGTTCATGTAGTGGAACAATAAGAAATAGTTTATAGGTGATAATATGAAATATCATATAGATTCTGTCTTGTTGGCAGAGCAATCTTTACTGGGAGCTCTTATGCAAGAGCCTGAAAAGTTGATAGAAGTTAAAGCAACAGTTGATCCAGAAGATTTCTATGATGAAAAAAATAAAGATATTTATAGTGCTATTTTACGCCTTGATGAAGCGGGAATACTACCAGACACCACTACTATATTTGAAGAAATAAATAACAGTGGGGCATTCAAAAACGTGGATGCCTCGTTGTATATAGTAGATGTTTATGACGTTACTCCGAGTGCTCGTAATATTATGCATTATGCAAATCTTGTAAAAAGATATTCTATTTATCGTGAAATACGTGGAGCTTTATTAAGCAGCACAGAGGAAATGAATCAAGGTAATGCTGATATTGATGCACTAACATCTACGTTATTTGATCAAGTAGAACGTGCGATGGAAAGAGCAAAAACATCTCATTTTAAAAATATGCGTGATGTTACTGATGAAGTATTTAAAGAAATACTTGCACGTATGTCGGGAGAAGGTAAAAATATAGCAATTCCTACAGGATTTAGTTCGTTAGATCAGGTTATTGGTTTAGGTAAAGGAGATTTGGTAATCTTAGCTGCGCGTCCATCTATGGGGAAAACAGCTTTTGCTCTTAATATAGCGTTAAACGTAGCTGGGAAAAATCATCGTTCAGAAGAAGAAAAACGTACGGTTGCTTTATTCTCACTAGAGATGGGAGCTGATCAACTGGTTTCTAGGATGATTTGTAGTGAAGGAATGTTGGATTCTGAGAAGATAAAAAAAGGTTCATTGGATAAAGATGACCTTATGAAACTAGAAACAGCAGTGCATTTCTTGAATCAAAAAAATATCTTTATAGAAGATAGCGCATTTATTAAAGTAAATGAAGTTAAAGCAAAGTGTAAGTTGCTAAAAAGTGAGCATGGTCTAGATTTAGTAATTATTGATTATCTTCAACTCCTTCAAGGAAGTAAACGAACGGATAATCGTCAACAAGAAGTATCAGAGATTTCGCGAAGCTTAAAACAGATGGCTCGTGAGTTAGAGTGTCCTGTTATTGCTTTATCACAGCTATCACGTAGTGTAGAATCACGTCATGATAAAAGACCGATGATGAGTGACCTAAGGGAATCAGGAAGTATAGAGCAAGATGCGGATATAGTTTCATTCCTTTATCGTGGAGATTACTATCGCAGTGAAGATGCTGATGAAAATGAAGTTCAAGAACCTAGTGATGTATCAACTGTAGAGGTGATTGTTGCTAAGAACAGAAATGGTCAAACTGGGACTGCAGAGTTAGCGTTTATGAAGAGATATAACAAGTTTGTATCTAAAACATACGGAGAATGATTTAGGTATTTTAAAGTATAAAAATTAAAAGGGGATAGAGGTTAATATATGAAATTTAAAAATAAACGAGTGATTTCATTAGTTATAGTAATGGTGCTAGTCGTGTTCTCTCTAATTAATGGAACATTAACTAAAAGCGTTATACAGAAACAAAATACAGAAGATAGTTATGTGCAGATGTTCTTGAGAAGCCAAAGTGTACATAAGTTAACATTAGTTGATGGGAATAGTGATGAAACTATTCAAAAGATTTCTATAGAAGGTGAGATTGGAGCGGAAATGACAAATACATATTCGCGCGCTTCAGTAATAAACCAAATAAAAGAAGCTAAATCTAATTCTAACGTAAAAGCTATCTTATTATCGGTTAATACTCCAGGTGGAGGAGTTTATGAAACAGCAGAACTTTACAATGAATTAAAAAATAGTGGAAAAGATGTTTATGTATCTATGAAAAAACAAGCGACATCAGGTGGTTATTATGTGTCTATGGCAGCTAAGAAAATTTTTGCTAATACTGAGACAACTACTGGATCACTAGGAGTAATAATGAGTTATGTTTCAGCACAAAAGTTCTTAAATGATCATGGTATAAAACAAGAGACTATTCGCTCTGGAGAACAAAAAGCAGTAGGTGGGTTAACTGAAGATTTACCAGAATCAACTAGAAAAATCTATCAAGAGCAAAATAAAGAAGCATATGATAGATTTGTAAAAGCAATTGCTCAAGGGCGTAGTATGAGTGAGGATGAGATAAGAAAACTTGCTGATGGCCGTACCTATACAGGAACTCAGGCTGTTGAGAATAAGTTAATTGATAAAATTGGGACTGAAGAAGATCTTATTAATTTTATCAAAGAAGATAAAAAACTATCTAATCCAAAAGTAATAGAATTACGACCAGATAAAGCAGCAGAAAGCTTATTAAGTCATTTTGTAAAAGCTACGATGAAGAGTATTATTTCAGAATTGAATAGTAAAGCTACATCTAATCAAGTAGAGAGAAGTTATTTAGGATAAGGGGGTTATTAATATGACAAATAATAATTTCAATTCAAATGACTTTTCTAATGGATGCGAAGGTTTAGAAAATGGTTCGGAACAGACTTTTGATAAGATTGCTGAATCTGTAGATAAAGCTAATGTTGAGGGGATATCTAGTAGCATAGAAGAAAATAGATTTGATGAACAAACTAAAGAAACTAACAGTAAAGATAACACCAACTTTTCATTACCAACTACATTAAAAGATTATTTAATTTTTTCTAGAAATTTTTATTCAGGTTTTTGGGTTAGATTTATTGCGTATATAATTGATCTAATAGTAGTAGCTGCTTTAGCGGGATTGTTAAATACTTATTCTTTTGGATTATTGAACAGAGAATTATATTTCCCGATATTAGGAGAAGAGGGACTTAGTTATGTAGTTGTAATGTTTTCTTATTTTATTTTAATGACGTATTATTTCTCGCAAACTTTAGGGAAAATGATAATGAAGATTAAGGTAGAGACAAATAAGGGGACAAAGTTAAAATTATCAGATGTTTTATACCGTGAAGTGATAGGAAGATTATTAGCAACTGCATTATTTAATATACCATATATAGCTGTTATATTCACAGACAAGAAAAAAGGGCTTCATGATTATATAGCTGATACAGTGGTAATTAAAGAAGATTTTTCTAATATTCGTCGCCAGATGAATGAAAAGATAGAACGTATGAAGTAAGAAAGTTAAATTAAGAATGCCATAGAATTTGATTCTATGGCGTTCTTAATTTTTTGTAATACTATTTTTCGTATTCTAAATATCCAATTCCAACTGCACGAGGGCCTGCATGAGTTCCTATAACAGGAGAGATAATTACAGATTCTATTTCTATGTTACCGAATGTCTTTTTGACTACTTCTTGAGCTTTTTCAAGGAGTTCGTGACTTGTATATAAAATAATAAGAGACTTAGGATTTTTATCTTTTATTTCTTCACAAATTTTAGTTAAAGCCTTGTTCATTCCTCTATGTTTTCCAGAAACGTCAAGAATACCATCTTTTATTGTTATTATAGGTAAGATGTTAAGAAAGTTAGATAGTAAAAATTGAGTTTTAGTTAAACGTCCACCAGCATACAAGAAATCCATATTTTCGATGGTTACTAAAATATTTTGTTGCTTGAGTAATTTACTGTACTCATCTTCAATATTTTCATAGGCTAAGTCGCCATTAGAAAAGTCTTTTATAATCTTTTCAACGGCACAACCTACTATTCTAGCCACTTGTAATGTATCGATAATTTTTATATCAATACCTTCTATTAACTCGCTAGCTTGAGTAAATGAAGAATAAGTTCCAGAAAGTTTACTAGTAACTGTGAATGCTACTATACGTTCGAAATCTTGTGCTTTTAGATTTTCATAGACTTCAAGAATTTTCCCAACAGAAGGTTGGCTAGTGCTTGGTTTCATTCCACTGTTTATTTTTTTGTAAAATTCTTTTGGGGTAATTGTTACGTTATCTTCATATAATTCATCGTCTAAACGCACTTCTAGTGGTACGATTGACAATGGATAGTTTTTACAAAATTCTTCGTTAACTTGTAGTGTAGAATCACATACAAAAGCTGTTTTCATTTTTTTATGTACCTCATATTTTTAAATATTTATTAAGTAGAAATTTTCCACTTAATTATAATACGATAAAAAATAAAATTTTTCAACCAAAAAGAGAAATAAAAAGTTAACTATTTATTAAATGTTAAAAATAAAAGTATCGATTAACCTATTATTTCAATCTTTTTCAATAAAACCTATCAAACAGATATATTTGCTATCCCTAATTATATTTTTATTTATTTTGAGTAATAATTTATGGTTTGGTATAGTAATAAAAAGGGACTGATTTAGAATCAGTCCCGATAATTATTATTTTGCTAAGTTTGTAATAGTCTTGTTAGCTCTATTGTACGAAATGTAAGTAAGTACAAGGAATATAATTCCTAAAGCAGCTAAGATTAATATAGCATTAGTATAAATTTCACCAGTCAATCCGCCAAGAACTGCATGACGAACTGCAACATCTCCGTAATAAACAGGAGTGAATGGAATTAAACCACTGTATAATGTAGGTAGCATTTCTTTAGGGAATAGTGGTGTAGTAAGAACAAATTGTAATGCTACAAATCCAATACTTAATCCATTACCTACTTTTCCGAATGTATATGATAAGAAGTGCGTTATTATCATAAATACTATAGCTGAAATTATTAATCCAAAGAAGTACATTCCGAAATATTCTATTCTGAAATCAAAGAATAATTTCATAGCAATAACTTCGATTATTACAGCGAAAATAGCGAATGTAGACATTGCCACAAGACGTGAGCTAAATAGTCCAGCTACACTTTCTCCAGCTTCACGATTACGGGCTGGGAATAGAATGTTAAATGCAGCTGCTGCTATAAGTAATCCGAATACTAAGAAGAATGGTGCCATAGCATTACCATAGCTAGTTTCTTCTGCAATATCATGAGTATTAGTTTTGATTGGATTAGCTAACATATCTGAGTTTTTGTCTCCAGTTTTCGCAGATGCTACTTTGTCAGCTCCACTAGAAAGTTTATCGGCTAATAGACCTGAACCATCTTTTGCTTTATTTAATCCCTCAAGTAATTCTGGTGCTTTAGCTTGCATTTGAACAAGTGCTGTAGAAAGGCTAATCGCTCCAGTTTTAGCAGTTGACATACCTGCAAGTAATTCTGGTGCTTTAGATTTCATAACGGTCAAGTTTTGATATAGCTTTTTACCACCATCATCAAGTTTTTGGATACCAATGCTAAGTTCAGGGATTTTTGCTTGTAGTTTGTTAAGTCCAGCATTGATTTTAGCATTTCCATTAACTAAAGCATTGATTCCTGTTGTTAGTTCAGGAAGTTTTCCGTGTAATAGGTTAATTCCTCCAGTTAATTTATCAAATCCATTTTGTAGTTCTGAACTCTTAGTAGCAAGGGCTCCAACACCTTGTGCTAATTCTCCTGTACTCATAGATGTAGTAAGTAAATTAACACCATCAGTAAAGTTAGTTAAACCGGCTTTCAATTTTGGTGTTTCAGTTGCTAGTTTGTTAACTCCATTTGCAAGTTCACCAGTTGTAAGTGATGTTATAGTTTGATCTACTCCGCCTTTGTATTGATTGAATCCAGCTACAAGAGTAGGTGTTTTGTCATTCATTATTGATAAACCAGCTTTTAATTCGCCACTACCAGCAGCTAATTTACCAACGGCATTTTTTATTGTAGAAAAACCAGATATAGTTCCATCAAGGTCTGTTGCAAGGTTGTTTACATCAAATTTATCAAGTTGGTTTTTGATGTATTGTAATTTTCCTACACGATACTTCATGCTTGAATATTTTGAAGAAACAGAATTGATTGCTGTAGTAAGATCAGTTTTTATCTGGTTATTACTTTGAGTAGTAGCGCTTGGTTGAGGAGATGCAGCAGAAACATCGCTTTGAGCAGCAGCAAGAATGCTAGCTTTTTGAGTTTCTGTTAAATTAGTCGCATCTAATTGTTGTTTTAAGTTTGTGAAGTTGTTACTGCTTTGAGTGGCAGCAGGTGCAACTTGTGAATCCATTTTACTTATAAGTTCTTTAATACTCTCTATTTGCGTTCCTAATTCAGTAAAGGCGCTAGATAGTGGGTTAAAGTTTGTTCTATAAGTAAGTTTTAGACCTTTTAATTGATCGATAGTCGAGTTAAGTTTGCTTTTTTTAGATGATAAATCACGGTCGCTAGGTAAACTAGAGTTTAGTGTGTCTAAACCAGCATTAATTTTACTAGCACCTTCGTATAATTTCGGTGCTTTTTCAGAAAGGCTAGTTACACCGTTTTCTAACACTGTACCGCCAGCGATTAATCTATTTAAATCATCTTGTTTATCTAGAAGTTTAGAATTAATTTTTAAAATACCATCTACTAATGTTTCCATACCATTGTTTAATGTAGCACCACCAGCATTAATTTTATTTAAATCATCTTTTTTAGCTAATAATTTTTCATTAAGAGTAAGTACGCCATTAGTATATTTTAAAAGTCCGGCTTGAAATTCTTTGCTTCCGTTGTAAAGAGTATCTACACCAGAAGCTAACATAACACTTTTAGTTTTAAATGCATCGAATCCAGCAGTTAAGGTATTAGAACCAGCAGTAAGCTCATTAATACCTGCACCTAGTGTAGTTTTTTTGTCATTTAATGAACTTAAGCCATTTGATAGTGTTCCTGAACCACTTTGTAATTGAGAAATACCGTCTCCTAGTTTAGCCCCAGCATCATTTAATGCTGTAAGACCAGTCGCAAGACGTTTTGAACCGTTTGAAAGTTGATTGATACCACTGCCAAGTTTTTCTCCTCCAGCGCTAATGCGAGAAAGCCCGTTATTTAAAGTGCTAGATGCATCTGCAGCTTTTTGAAGAGAACCTCCAATTTCAGAAAACTTGCTGTATAAGGTAGTACTATAAGTTTTTACGACTTGATCCTTAACTGTCTTTGTTAAGTTGCTCGCTACGGTTTCCATGATTTTTTCACCGTTTTTACTTTTTGTAAAGTTAGTAGTAAAATCAATATTCATTTTTTCTGGATTTTCACTTGATAAAGTAGTAGCATTTTTAGAGAAGTTTTCTGGAATAGTTACTACCATATAGTAGTCCCCTTCTCTTAGTTGTTTTTCTGCTGTTTCTTTATCGACGAATTGCCAATTTACTTTTTTGTTTTCTTTTAGTTTATTAACCATTGAGTTTCCAACTTCTAGAGTCTTTCCTTCAAAATCTACTTTCTTGTCTAGGTTAACAACTCCGACTTTCATATTACCAGTGTTGTCATACGGATTCCAAACAGATTTCAGGAAAGTTCCTGCATATAGGATAGGAACTAGAAGTACGATAGCCATAGTGATAATTAAACCTTTATTCTTCAAAAGAGTTTTAAATTCTTTGTTTATCATAAATCCTCCTAAGAAATTTTATTAATAAAATTTCTTTAATTAATATAATATCGTGATATAGCTGCATACCACGTACAATATTCTATACCCTTTTAAACTAAAAGTCAAAATATTTTTAAGTAATAATAAACTATTAAGTTTTAAATATAAGCTACAGTATTTATAATATGGATAAATAATATATCTTTTATGATATTATATCATCAATTAAGCTTTATTCTAAAAGAGTTGCGAGGGATTATGGTTATTTTTTGTAATCTTATAAAATAATATATATTAATTAAAATTTTTTCCGGAACCGTCCTAATTAAAGAAGGAATAAGTACACTATTAAAATATGGAAAATAGAGTTATAATAGAAAGTGTAAGAAAAATTAATACTAAGATTAGTATAAGTAAATATTAATTTTTTTTTGTGTTGTCAATAAAAAAATTAAAGTAATCCAAAATATGCATACTTATAGCTAACTATAAGTTTTGAAAGAGTTTTTCTTTTCCTAAGAAAATAACCGTATTAATTTTTTTTAGTTTGAAATATATAATAAATATAGGTGGTGAAGTAAATGGAGATTTTTAATTATGATAATAGAAGTTTGCGACTGCTAAATATACTAGAATCGAATTTCTTAGTTCAGGATAAATATTTGATAGACGTATTAAAAGTTAGTTCAAAAACTATTAATAATGAAATAAAATCTTTAAATGAAATATTTGGATCTTGTGCATATATTGAAAGTAAAAATTCAAATTATAGTCTTTATATAATAAAACTTGAAGAATATCTCAAAAAGAAACGTAGTATTTATGAAGCTGGGGAGAATTTTGACTCTAGTAAGGTAAGGTTAGTTTATATTTTTAAAAAGTTAGTGTCAACAAGTGATGGGCAATTAATAGATGATCTCGCTTTTGAAATGATAGTAAGTCGAACTACACTGAATACTGATTTGAAAAAACTAAATGAAATAATAAATGATTATAATTTAGTAATAAAAGGAAAGCCGAACATAGGAATTAAAATAGTTGGCTTAGAAAAGGATATTCGAATTTTTATTTTAGAAAATATTTATAACTATATGTATAAAGAAGATATTTTTGATAAAGAAGACAATAAATTTTTTGATGAGATGTTTGTAAAATATAAGATTGATGAGCAGGCTAAAGGTGAGTTTTTAAAGTATTTGACAGTAAGTATTGATAGATTTGCTAATGGATTTAGGCTGAACTTAGTAGAAAATCAATATGAAGAACTGCTTGATAGTTATGCCAAAGATTTTATTAAAGAAGTATGTGAATACACAACTTTAAAATATGGAATAACATTGAATCAAGATGAAATGAAATTTTTAGCAATTTGCTTCGCTACTATGAGAGTTCCTACTAAGATAAATAAGATAAGGGAAAATCTAAAATATACAGAAGAGTATAAAAAATTAGTTCAAGAAATATTAGAAATAGTTGTCTATGAATATGGACTTAAGTTTGATACATCAGATATTATAGAAGAATTCATTTATCATATCTATTTTTTAATGGAGAGGTTAAAGTACGGTGTTCGATATCATAATAATATGAAAGAAAAAATCAAAAAAGATTTTCCAGTATCATATAAGATAGCAAGAACGGCGAGTGAAGTTATAACAGAAAAATATCAGTATAGTGTTTCAGAAGATGAAATCAGTTATCTGGCAATATATTTTGAAACTTTTCTTAAAAAAATTAAGATTCAACCAGACAATTTGAAAATTTTATTAGTAACAAATGCTGGACCAGCGTACAAAAAACTTATGATTAAGGAATTAGAAAATATAAGTCAAAGTTCAGAAATAACAGTAGTCACCACTTATGAAAATGTTAAATATGATGATTTTGATATTATAATTTCTACAGTAAATAAGAATTTTGAAACAACAATCCCTATTATCTATCAAAATGAGATTTTGGATATAGTCTACTTAAAAAAAGAGATAAATTTTTTAAGATATGTTAATAAAATGAATAATCCTGCTATAAGAGGAATGGAATCAATAGTGTTAAGTTCTATATCAGAAAGTACATTTTTTGTTTGTGATAATCGCAAAACATATGCAGAAAACCTAGAAACAATGATAAGAGGACTTGAGGCTAAGGGATTTGTAGATAAAGAATTTCTGTTAAGAATAAGAGAACGTGAACAGAAATCTTCGATGATTTTTGCTGATAGCGTGGCATTCCCACATACACAAAATGAAAAAGAAAATAGTTTATTAATAGCCCTTGGGGTATGTAAAGATGGTTTTAAAGACAACAAAGAGTTAAAATTAATATTTTTGGCGTGTGTACCTAAAGATGGTGATCAAGGTTTACTTTTGGCGAAAACCTATGATGAACTTATTTCGATAATAAAAGATAAAAAATTAATTGATGATATATCAAAAGTAGAAGGATATAATTCACTTGTGAATTATTTTATAAAACATACTAATTTATATAGATAAATATTAGGAGGAACTCATGAATTTATTGGTTTTGGGAATATTATTTATTGCAGCCTTTATTTTGCAGTATGCTTTAACTTTTGTTCAAATGAGCAGTTTTAAAAAAAGTTATGCAGAACTTAGAAGAAAAGGAAGGGTTGTTATAGGGAGAAAAAAAGGTGCTGCTCGTGCAGGTGCAATTGTTATGTTTGCTATAGATAATAACGATAAAGTTATTACTGGAGAAGCAATGCAAGGTGTTACAGTTCTTGCGAGATTTAAAAAGTTTGATTACTTTGATGGAATTAAAGTAGGAACAATAAATAGAGATGATTGCAAAGCGATTAGACTTTCTTCATCATTAACGAGTGCAGTATTAGATGGTGTAGTTAATTATAAAACAATTTCTGCGGGTGGAGAGGTTGAAATGGAACAAAGTCCATTCGGGAAATTGGCAAAAAAATTAAAATTTAATTAAATATTATTAAGGAGGGCAATATGGATTATATTGTTAAAATAGCTTCAGGCTTTACAGGTTTATTTGATGAAGGTGCAAAAGTTTTCGTAAGTTGGGTAGGAGGAATAGTACCTAAAGTTCTATTACTACTAGTTTTTATGAATGCATTGGTTGCTTTTATAGGGCCACATAGAGTTGAAAAGTTTGCTAAAGTTTGTTCTAAAAATGTAATTTTAGCATATGGTATCTTACCTTTTGCTTCAGCTTTCATGTTGGCAAACCCAATGGCATTATCAATGGGTAAATTTTTACCAGAGCGAATGAAACCAAGTTATTATGCATCAGCATCATATCACTGTCATACAAACAGTGGGGTATTTCCACATATTAACGTTGGAGAAATCTTTATTTACTTAGGTATTGCGAACGGTATTACTCAATTAGGTTTAAATGTAGCACCTCTTGCAGTAAGATACCTATTAGTAGGGTTAGTAATGAACTTCTTTGCAGGTTGGGTAACAGATTTCACAACGAAAATGGTAATGAAACAACAGAAAATTGAGTTAAGTAATACACTTAAAGCATAAGGTTAGGAGAATTAATTATGACATACGGAACAATTAAAATAGAAAAAGGTAGTGGAGGTTTTGGAGGACCGTTAATAGTTACTCCAAAACCAGGAAAAGATAAAATACTTTATATTACAGGTGGTGGAGCGGAGCCGGAAATTGTAGAAAAAATCGTTAAATTAACTGGTGCAACGCCGGTTAATGGTTTTAAAACATCAGTTCCTGATGAAGAAATTTTCTTAGCTATTATCGATTGTGGAGGAACACTTCGTTGTGGAATTTACCCGCAAAAAAGAATTCCAACAGTAAATATTATGCCAGTAGGACCTAGTGGGCCGCTTTCAAAATTTATTAAAGAAGATATTTATGTATCGGCAGTAGGATTAGATCAAATTACTGTAGCAGAAGGTAGTGAAGTTGCTGAAGAAGTAGTGGCAGTTGAAGAACCAAAACGAGAATTTAAATATAGCGCTGATAAAAAAGTTTCTCAAAGCTTAGCGGAAAATTCAAAATCATCTATTATTCAAAAAATTGGTATGGGTGCTGGGAAAGTAGTACATACATTATATCAAGCAGCTAGAGATGCTGTTCAATCTATGATTACAACAATTTTACCTTTCATGGCATTTGTTGCTATGTTAATCGGTATTATACAAGGATCAGGATTTGGGAATTGGTTTGCTAAATTATTAACACCACTTGCAGGTAATATTTTCGGTCTTGTAGCACTTGGGTTTGTTTGTTCTATTCCACTATTATCAGCACTACTTGGACCTGGAGCAGTTATTGCTCAAATAATTGGTACATTAATCGGTGTTGAAATAGGGAAAGGTACTATTCCACCTCAATTGGCATTACCAGCATTGTTTGCAATTAATACGCAATGTGCATGTGACTTTATCCCAGTAGGGCTTGGACTAGCAGAAGCAGAACCAGAAACAGTAGAAGTTGGTGTGGTATCTGTGCTTTATTCAAGATTCATTATAGGGGTACCAAGGGTAATTGTTGCGTGGTTAGCAAGTTTTGGAATGTACTCTTAAGAAATACTTTTAAATAAAAATTAAATTTTACGGGGAGCATTCGCTCCCTCATTAACGACAAAGTCGACCAAAAATATCTCTAGGGAAATAAAATGTAAAGGAACAATATTATGATTATTTATGAAAACATTATAAAAGCAAAAGGAAGTTTAGTTGGTGAATTTGGTGACGGAATGTTTATCTTATTTGGAGATAATGCACCAGATATGTTAAAGGATTATTGTTATAGCATTGATGTTATACCAACGAATGGAAAAATAGAGGTAGGGCAAACTCTGACAGTTGATGGAGAACGATTTGAAATTCTTGGAGTAGGTGATGTTGCTGAGAAAAATCTTGTAGATCTTGGACATTTAACTGTACATTTTTCAGGTGATTTAGAGAGTTTGTTACCTGGAGCAATCGTAGTAGAAAATAAAAGTTGCCCACCAATAGATATAAATACAAAAATAACAATTGAAAAATAAAAATTAAAGGAGAAAAGTAAAATGAGTTGGTTAAATTTAGAAGGAAAAACAGTAATAGTAACTGGAGGTGCTTCAGGCATTGGAGCGGCTGTAGTTGATGAATTTTTAAATCAAGGATGTAATGTTGTGGTGAGTGATTTATCAGAAAAAGAATCTGATAATGAAAAACTTCTATATGTAAAATGTGACGTTACAAAAAGAAGTGATGTGAAAAGTGTTGTTTCTAAAACGTTAGAAAAGTTTGGAAATATTGACATACTTGTAAATAATGCTGGTATTAATATTCCACGTCTACTAGTAGATAAAAATAATCCGAAAAGTAAATATGAATTCACTGATGAAGTGTATGACAAGATTATGGATATTAATGTTAAAGGATTATTTATCTTTTCACAAGAAGTAGGTCGTATTCTGGTTAAAAATGGTAAAGGGGTTATTGTTAATATGTCATCGGAATCTGGATTAGAAGGTTCAGAAGGACAAAGTATATATGCAGCAAGTAAAAATGCAGTTAATTCACTAACTCGTTCTTGGGCAAAAGAACTAGGTAAACTTGGTGTTCGAGTAGTGGGTGTTGCACCAGGTATACTAGAAGCAACAGGACTAAGAACACTTGCATATGAAGAGGCGCTTGCGTATACACGAGGAGTTACAGTAGAACAAATTCGCGCTGGATATACAAGTACAAAAACTACACCATTAGGTCGCGATGGGAAACTATCAGAAGTTGCAGATTTAGTAGTTTATGTGGCAAGTGATCGTGCAAGTTATGTTCACGGTGTTACATATAATGTAGCTGGAGGAAAAACAAGAGGATAAAATAAAAACTAGGGGTAAAGTTGAAGTGTATTCTAAAAGGTAGATTTTCTTTTTCTAGCTTTAGATATACTTTTAACAAGGTTCTCCTAGTTTTTTAAAATTGTTTTTGAAAACTATTTGTGCAGAAATAATTTTTGAATTATAATTATATTGAAAAATAATAATGTATGAGGATTAGGGAATGAAAATAGAAGCAGTTCTTTTTGATATGGATGGTCTAATGGTAGACACAGAAAGTTTATCTACAAAAGCCTTAATAAGTAGTGCTAAGAAGCAAGATTATGAAATGACTAAAGAAGAAACGTTACAGGTATTAGGTTTTACTGAAGCAGCTATCTACAAGTTTTGGGAGGATTATTTTGAAGATAGTCACGTTGATGGAAAAAAATTAGCTGATGATCATTATGACTATATTGAAGAGGTTTTATTCACAACTGGACCGGATAAAATGCCTAATGTTGAAGAACTTTTAGTATATTTAAAAGAAAATAATTATAAAATAGCAGTGGCTTCTTCATCTAATATAGATCATATAGAAAATAATATGGAAAAAACAAGACTTAGAAAATATATTGACAAAATAGCAAGTGGTCAAGAAGTTTCAAATGGGAAACCAGCACCGGATGTATTTTTATTAGCCGCAGAGAGATTAGGAGTAAAACCAGAAAATTGTTTAGTATTAGAAGATTCTAAATCTGGGATAAAGGCTGGACGTGCGTCAGGGGCAACTGTTTTTATGGTACCAGATATGTTCAAGCCAGATGAAGAATGTATTGAGATTGCTAACAGAATTTTGAAAAATCTAGGAGAAGTGATTAATATTTTGGAGGAAGAAAATGACAAAGATTTTAATAGATAGCGCCGATATAAAAAAAGCTAAAGAAATAGAAAAATATTATACGATAGCAGGAATAACTACCAATCCAACGATATTATCAAAAATAGAAGGCTCTTTAGAGGGTAAATTAAAAGAACTAAAAGAATTTACTTATGGAAAATATGAAGTTCATATTCAAACGACAGAAAGTGAAGTTGAAAAAATAGTAGAAGAAGCTAAAAAACTTCGTGATTATTTTGGAGAGAGTTTCTATATAAAAATTCCTGTGACAAAGGCAGGTTTAGAAGCAATAAAACTTTGTAGTAAAGAAAATATACGGGTGACGGCAACAGCTATTTTAACTACTATGCAAGCTTTAGCTGCAGCGAAGAATGGAGCTAATTACGTCGCGCCGTATGTAAACAGAATGGAAAATGTAGGGCAAGATGCAAAAGAAGCTATTTTGGAAATAAGCAATTTATTAATAGATTATCCAACTGAAATTTTGGCGGCAAGTTTTAAAAATGTAAAACAAGTTCAAGATATTCTACGTTGTGGAGCAGAAGCAGTAACAATAGCTCCTGAGATAATAGAGGCGAGTATTTGGCATCCTTATACAGATAAATCAGTTTTTGATTTTGAAAAAGATTGGGGAAATAGATTTGGTGATAAAAAAATAGTGGATGGGATTTAACTTTAAAAAAGTCTTAAGAAGTATTCTTAAGGCTTTTTTCTAGATAAAAGAAAATTCTGATACTTTGTTGACAAAACTTGATAATAGTTGTAAAATGAAATTACAATAAAGTTTACAAATGTAAACGAATATATTTTCATAAACAATTTAGAAAGAAGGAAATGGATTATGCTAAAAAAAGAAATATATAATATAGAGGGTATGAGTTGTGCTTCTTGCGCAAGTAGTATTGAAAAAATAGTGGGCAAAATCTCTGGTGTGAGAAATGTAAGTGTAAATCTTGCAACAGAGAAGATGTTTATTGAGCGAGAAGAAGAGGTTAATGTAGAAGAGATAGAACAAACTGTAAAAGATGCTGGGTATCTTGCAAAATTAATAGACAGTAATGTAAGTACTTTTTCTTTGGAGGGGATGAGTTGCGCGTCATGTGCTCGTAATATAGAAAATGTTGTCGGAAAAATTTCTGGAGTACAGAGTGTTAGTGTTAATCTAGCTACAGAGAAAATGACTGTTATTTTTGATAGAAGCAGAGTAAATATAAAGGATATAGAAGATGCGGTAGAGAGAGCAGGATTCAAGGCGATAGAAGATAAAGTTCTGAAAGATTCTCTTCAAGGGCAAAGAACAAAAAAAGTTAAACGGATAACCAATTTATTACGTAGATTTTATTTATCTGCTATATTTGCGATTCCCTTATTATACTTGGCTATGGCCGATATGGTAGGCTTACCTATGATAATAAATCCAATGGAACAAGCAAGATTATTTGTTGTTATTCAAATAATTTTAGTTTTACCAATTTTATATATGGGTAGAAGTTTTTATTTAATTGGATTTAAGTCATTGTTTAAAGGACATCCTAATATGGATTCGTTAGTTGCACTAGGATCAGGTGCTGCAGTTATTTATAGCTTGTATTCAACTGTTCTAATTTATTTAGGAAATGAGCATTCAGTGATGAACTTGTACTATGAATCTGCAGGTGTTATTTTAACGCTGATTACACTTGGTAAATATTTTGAAGCAGTTTCTAAAGAAAGAACTTCTGGGGCGATAGCAGCGTTAGTTAGTCTAGCACCAAAAACAGCAAACGTCATGCGTAATGGAGAAGAGGTGAAACTAAATGTTGAAAATATTGTTATTGGAGATATAATTGTTGTACGACCTGGAGAAAAAATACCTTTGGATGGAAGGATAACAAAAGGTGCAAGTTCGGTTGATGAAGCAATGTTAACTGGTGAAAGTTTACCTGTTGACAAAAATATTGGTGATAATGTAATAGGAGCAAGTATTAATAAAACAGGAACTTTTGAAATGATAGTAACTAAAGTTGGAGAAGATACTGCTCTTGCTCAGATTATAAAACTTGTTGAAGAAGCACAAGGATCAAAAGCACCAATTTCAAAATTAGCTGATAAAATTGCAAGTGTATTCGTTCCAGTAGTTATTTTCTTAGCTGTTTTATCGGGAGCTTTTTGGTATTTTATTGGACATGAATCTGGGGTATTTGCCCTTACTATTTCTATTTCAATATTAGTAATTGCTTGTCCGTGTGCGTTAGGACTTGCGACTCCAACGTCAATAATGGTAGGGACAGGACTTGGTGCGGAGCATGGAATTTTAATAAAAAGTGGGGAAGTAATAGAAACAGCTCAAAGCGTAAATGTGGTAGTTTTTGATAAAACAGGAACACTAACTGAAGGAAAATTAAAAGTAACAGATGTAGTTTCATTTGATAATTATGATGAAAATGAGGTTTTGCGTTTAGCAGCAAGTATAGAACATTATTCAGAACATTCACTAGGAGAGGCAATAGTGAATTTAGCGCGTGAGAAAGAGTTTATGCTAAGCGAAGTAGAAAATTTTAAAGCTAGTTTGGGCCTTGGGATTTCGGGAGAAATAGATGGAGAGAATATTTTAGTAGGGAATAAAATATTTTTAGAAAATAATTCTATTTCAACAGAAGGACATCTTTTAATAGCTGATCAACTTGCAGCAGAGGGGAAAACACCACTATTTATTGTTTATGGCAACAAATTAGTAGGGATAATCGCTGTTGCAGATACAATTAAATCATCAAGTAAAGAAGCGGTAAAAAAATTAAAACAAATGGGAATAAAAATAATTATGCTCACTGGTGATAATAAAAAAACTGCAGAAATTATTGCGAGACAAATTGGGATTGATGAAGTAATTAGCGAAGTGTTACCAGAGAACAAGAATAAAGAAATAACAAGACTTCAAAAAGCTGGAAATAAGGTTGCAATGGTTGGAGATGGAATTAATGATGCTCCAGCATTGGTACAAGCAGATGTTGGGATAGCTATGGGGGCAGGAACAGATGTAGCAATAGAATCTGCAGACATTGTTCTTATGAATAATGATATGCTTAGTGTAACTCGTACAATAAAATTAAGTCGTGTGACAATAAAAAATATTAAAGAAAATTTATTCTGGGCATTTATTTATAATATTATCGGTATTCCTGTTGCTATGGGAGTATTACATATATTTGGAGGGCCGCTATTAAATCCGATGATAGCAGGAGCTGCAATGAGTTTTAGTTCAGTATCGGTGGTATTAAATGCGTTGAGACTAAAAAGAGCGGGAATAAAATAATTTACAGGAGGTTCACATGGAAAAAGTTTATAATATAGAAGGAGTAAAATGTGGTGGCTGTGCTGCCGTTGTTAAAGAAAAACTTAGCGATATAGAAGGGATAGAAACTGTAGAAGTTGATATCTCTAGGAAAAAATTAATAGTAGTAGGAACAGCCGATAAGGATGTATTACAAAAAGCCTTGAGTGATACAAAATTTAAAATTAATTAAATAAAAGACCAATCAAGATTATTTCTTGGTTGGTCTTTAACTATGATGAATAGAGTTACTTAAGTTTCTATTAAAAATAGATAAAGAAAAAACCGAATAGGTATGTAAAATAACCAGATAATCAAAAGGTATAGATTTAATATTGTTTTTTCGCTAAAATAATAATTGAAAGGAGGAGTTATTATGAAACTCGAGTTAAATATAGACGAAAAAGTAAAAGAGACATTAGTTGTAGTTAGTGCTAATAAGATTGATAAAGAAGTTCAGAATTTAATAAATTATATCGAATATAGTTCTGAGTATTTAATAGGAATAGTTGAAGATAAGGCGAGTATTATAGATATAGATGAAATAATAAGGGTGTATATAGAGAATAGAAAAACTTTTGTTGTAACATTAAAAGATACATATGTTGTGAAGAAAAAGCTTTATGAAGTAGAAAATATGGTAACTCGTAATTTTATAAAAATATCACAAAGTGAAATAGCGAATATAAAATTTATCAAAAACTTAGATTTTAGTAATACAGGAACGATAGTCATAAAGTATAAAAATTCTGATATTAGCTATGTATCTCGTAGGATGATTAAAGAGTTTAAGTTGAGACTCGGTATATAGGAGGAAAATAAAATGAGATTATTTAAAAAAATGGTGGCATTTGGTTTGATGGGTATTGGGATAGGAAGTATCTTATCTTTAGCATTTAGCTTAATACATGAGGATTATTCTCCAGGTGTTCCTGAATTTTTAGAGAGCTTTTTAAATACTAATAAAGCAATGGTAGTGCAGACTATAATATTTATCGTTTTAGGGGTTTTACAAGGCTTTGCTAGCGAAATTTTTAAAAATGCAGGTGAGCAAAACTTTAAAATGATATTTTTAAAACATTACCTTGTAATAATGCTTCCATTATTACTAGCAGGATATTATTTAAAATGGTTTGTAGGGTTAAAAACTCTAATGCTAATGTTAGTATTTTCAAGTTTCTTATATGCTGTAATAGCATTAGTATCTTATCTAAGTGTTAGAAATGATATAAAAAAAATAAACAGTAAATTATCTAATTATAAATAAAAAGGAGTTGACGATTCATCGTCAGCTCCTTAATGTTATTGTTAATTATTTACCTTCTTTTAATAAATCACGGATTTCTTTAAGAAGTTCTTCTTTACTATCAACTTCTGGTGCTTTTTCTTCAGTTTCTTCTTCTTTAGCCATTTTTTCTTTAGCAGTGTTAATAGCTTTAACAAAGATGAAAATAGCTACAGCAGTTATTAAGAAGTCGATGATAATTTGAATAAAATTACCGTATTTAATATTGTTCCACATTAAGTTAGTGAAATCTGGTTTAGATGGGAAAAGAAGCCCGATAAGTGGCATCATAATATCAGTTACTAATGAACTTACGATTTTACCAAAAGCGGCCCCCATAATAACCCCGATTGCAAGATCTAATACATTACCTTTAAAAGCAAATTTTTTAAATTCGTTTAACATAAAATATTTTTGTTCTCCTTTATAAAAATTTATACTTGTGTATGATACACTAAATTGGAAATAAAAGCAAGAATTTTAATATAATTAGATAGTTTTTATAATAAAAATTAATGATAAAATTAATATCCCTCAAAGATAAATGTTTTGAGGGATACTAATTTTCTATATTAATTGTCTTAAATCTTAGTTTTCTTCTGAAGATTTTTCTTTCTTAAAGAATTTGTTAAGTAAATCAGCTGCTTTACTCTTATTTTCTTCAACTTTTTCAGATAAATCGTTGATTTTTTCATCAGTATTTTTTCTAAAACCTGTAACATTATTTTTCATGTTATCTACAGAAGATTGAAATCCATTAATAGAAGAAGCTAGACCTTCAGCTGTATTAAATAATGGATCTAATTTTTCAGATTTTACTTGCATATCTTCAGCAAGGATATTTGCGTTTTGTAGTAAGATATTAGTTTCAACCATAATTGGTTCTAAATGACCTTCTACTTTTTTAACAGTTTCGTTTAAATCTTTTGCAAGAGTAAGTGCGTCCTCAGCAATATTAGTTACATCTTCCACACACTCTGTAACAGATATAATAGATTTTCTTGCAGTTCCTAAAGTTCTTGCAGCGCTAATACAAATAATAAGTACTCCTACTCCTGATAGAAAAATTCCTGCGTAGGCAAGTACAAGCCAATCGATATTTAACATTTATATTTCCTCCTTGAGTGTTGTATTCGTTATATTTAAAATAAGGTTTAATTACTAGTGTTTTTTTCAAAAAATTTATGGCAAAGTTTATTGATATTTCCGGCTCCCATAAATAAAAAGACCGTATTTTCAAAGTTTAGTTTGTCAAAATCTTCTTCTCCATGAATGATTTCAGAACCTGGAGTTACTTTTTGTAAATCTTCAATTCCAACAATTTTTTCTTTTTCACGGACTGAAGCGAAAATTGGACATAAAAATACTTTATCTGCAGTTAGCAGACTTTCAGCAAATTCATTTAAGAACTTGGCAGTTCTTGTATAAGTATGTGGTTGAAAAATAGCTACAATTTGTTTACCTGCATATTTGCGGCGAGCACTATCAATAGTAGCTTTTATCTCGCTAGGATGATGAGCGTAGTCATCAACAACTACATTACTACCGAATTTATATTCGCTAAATCTTCGTTCTGCTGGACGATATAAGTCTAATGATTCTTGGATTTTTTCTACACTAATACCATTGATATCAGCCAAGGCAATGGCAGAAGTAGCATTAGAAATGTCATGTAAGCCAAAAATCGCCATAGTGAATGTTCCAAGTAAAGTATTATTTTTATAAATATCAAACTTGCTGTGCTCAGTAGAAGTTTGAACGTTTTTTATTTGGTAGTCATTTCCATCGTTAAATCCATAAGTAATTGTTTTAGCGTGAACAGGTTTTAACTTAGAAGCCAAACGGTCATCACCGCATATAACTACTGTATTTTTAACTTGGTTGACAAAGCTTTGAAATGCATCAAACATATCATATTCATCATTAAAATAATCAGGATGATCAAAATCAATATTAGTTACGATAGCGTAATCTGGATGATAGGCTAAAAAGTGACGATAGTATTCGCACGCTTCTGCAATCATAAAGTCTGAATTTTTTTCACCGTGCCCAGTTCCATCTCCGATTAGATAAGATGTAACACGATTATGTTTAAAAATATTACTTGTCATAGTAGTAGTTGTAGTCTTACCATGTGCTCCAGTTACGGCGATAGAAGGGGTTTCTTCTAGTAGTTTACCTAAAAATTGAGCATAGGTATAGATTTTTAAACCTAATTCTTTGGCGCGACGACATTCAATATGCGTGTCATCAAAGGCATTTCCTAAGATAACTTCATAGCCTTCTTTTATATTCTCTTCATTATAGTAGAACATCGGTATATTACGCTGTTCTAATTTTTCTTGTGTAAAAAAATAAGTTTCTTCATCGGAACCTTGGACAATATGTCCCATATCATAGGCAATCTGTGCGAGGGAACTCATACCAGATCCTTTGATTCCTATAAAATGATATTTACTCATTATAATTCTCCTAAAATCTCGTTAATTCAAATAGAAAATAATTACTACAAAAAATTTCTATAAGCACTACAATTTTACCTTAAAATAGGGAAAAATTCAACTGATAATATTTTTTGATATGACCCAAAAGGGTAGTAAAATAATAATTATAGGGAATGTTAATGTAAATTTATTAAGTGATATTTATTAAAATATGAACCAAGTTAGGGGAATCCTCTAACTTGATTCATATTAACTAATATATTGTTTTTTTAATTTCTTCTCTTTTTGTTAGCTAAGTATAGAACTCCGCCTAATACTAGTATTAATGCTCCAAATAGTTGTGAGTTTACAGTTTGAGAGCCTGTATTACTTAATAATTTTCTATTTGTAGAAATTTGATTAGAATCTTTTTTATTTTCATTTACTAGGGCAAATTTACTAAAGTGATCTATTTCAAACGTCAAGATATTACCATTAATTTGAGATTTAATTAGTTCTAAAGAGCCGTCTTCTTTTACATGGTAAACAGCAACATCTTTTTCACCCTCTTTTAAAGTAATTGATACCTTACGTTTGGCGTTAGAATTAACCGTATTATTATCTTTATCTAAAAGTTTAAGCTCTAATATTCTTACATTACTGTTTGGTAGATTTAATTTCGTTAAAATATTTTGAGCTAATTGATTATCATTGATTTCTTTTGCTTCTAGTTTTGTAGCAGGGCTATTACCAATTAGTTCTACTTGAACACCAATTTTTTTATCTTCAAAGAATTGTTTAGTGACTGCCGGTTTATCAGTATTAGGTTTATCAGTATTAGGCTTATCAGTATTAGGTTTATCAGTATTAGGTTTATCAGTATTAGGTTTATCAGTATTAGGTTTATCAGTATTAGGTTTATCAGTATTAGGTTTATC